>JAGLPU010000019.1 GCA_023137175.1 Candidatus Parcubacteria bacterium
ATAATAAAATATTATGAAACCAACACTACTCTATTTTTTTGGCAAAGTACAAAAGATGAAAGCTGCAGGTGAGAAGGTACTGGGTTTTACCCTGACCACACCCGAGTTTCCTCCTCCAGCCTTTCTGGAGCAGGAAGTAGCTAAAGTATACGAAGACTCGTTCCCTTATCTGCCTTCAGGCGGAGATTTTGTTTTTCGTCAGCAATTGGCTGATTTTTATTCAACTAAATGGAAGAGGAAGTTCAAGGAAGAAAATGTCTTTGTCGGTACCGGGGGAAAAGAAATTCTCTATATCCTGCTTACCTTGCTACTGAAAAAACCAGAAGGAGAGATCGTTGTTATTTCTCCTTATTGGGCCACCTATCCCAATATGGTGGAATTGCTTAAGGGCAAAATAAAGATCGTCAAAGCTTTAGCCAAGGATGATTTTTATCCTGACATGGATAAAATAGCCAAAGCGATAACCTCTAAAACCAGGGCGGTCATTATTACTTCGCCCAATAATCCCACCGGAAAAGTAATTAAAGAAAAAGATGTTAAGTTTTTAGCTGATCTGGCAAAGAAAAAGGATTTTGTTCTAATTTGCGATGAAGTTTACGAAATATATAACTACGACAACCTTTATGTTTCAGCCTTAAAGTATTTTAATAAAAATGTTTTTTGTGTTTTTTCAGCTTCCAAAACCTATTCTTTGTGTGGCTGGAGATTGGGCTGGAGCGTTGGAGACAAAGATATTATTAAAGAAATGATCGGCATTCAATCCGAGGCAACTACTTCCCCTAATTCAATAGCTCAGCTTGCTTTCCGAAATTTATTTAAAGACACCAAGAGATTGGAAACGTATTTTGCCGAAAACATGGCAAGAGGCAAAGAAAGAAGAGATCTGGCTGTGGCTGCTTTTAAGAAAGCTGGCGTGGAATACGCTCATCCCGAAGGATGCATTGCCATTTTCGTTAAAATTCCCAAAGAGTTTGATAATGCTTATGACTTTTGCACAGAGCTTTTAAAAAAGGAAAAGATATCTATGGCTCCAGGAGAGATCTTTGGCGAAAAAAAATACTTTAGAATGAATTTGGCTGTTTCAATTACCAATCTTAAAGAAGGTCTAAGAAGAGTCTTGAAGTATTATGGAAATTAAGCGTTTGGTAGTGGGAGAGCTGGCAACTAACTGTTATTTATTAACTTCAAGAAAAGAAACAGCTGTCATTGATCCCGGCGGAGACGCTCAGGCCATTTTAAAGGAAATAAAAGAGTTAAAAGTAAAGTATATAATTCTTACTCATCATCATTTTGACCATGTTTTAGCTGTTGAAGAAGTAAAAGCGAAAACAGGAGCCAAAGTGTTGATTCATCGGACAGGAGAAGATTGTCTTGACTTTAAGACGGACTTTTTGGAAGAAGAAGTAAAAATAGGAGAGGTTATTTTAAAAGTAATCCATACGCCCGGACATACCAAAGACAGCGTTTGCCTTTTAGGCCCTGACCTTATTTTCACGGGAGACACCTTATTCAAGGACGGCTATGGACGCACTGATCTGCCAACCAGTTCTCCAGCTGATATGGAAGCTTCCTTGCAAAAATTAGCAGGAATAATAAAGCAAGGGATGACGGTTTATCCCGGGCATGGAGAATTCTATGTTAATTAAAGTCAAAGCTTTCCCCGGCTCTCATAAACAGGAATGGATTAAAAAATCAGAAGACAGTTTCGAGATCAAAGTGAAAGCTCCACCGGTCAGGGGTTTGGCCAATAAAGAGATAATTATGGTCTTATCAAGCATTTTTAATCTTCCGGAGGAAGAGATAAGGATGGTGAGAGGATTTAAAACCAGGAATAAACTTTTTGAAATATGAATTTTGAACGCTACAACAACATTTGGATTTCTTATTCAGCCATTAATGACTTTGAAGCTTGTCCGCGCCTTTATTATTACCGCAGCATTTACCGTGACCCGAAAACAAACAGAAGGATTCAGATAGTTAATCCTTATTTAAGCCTGGGAACAATAGTCCATAAAACCATTGAGGGAATTGGCAAACTGGAGGAAAAGAAAAAATTCGCTGTTCCTTTGAAAGATATTTTTGAGAAAAACTGGCAGCTCTATAACGGGAAAAAGGGCGGGTTTTCTTCTTCAGAACAAGAAGAAGAATTCAAAGAAAGGGGAATAAATATGATTGAAAGGGCTCAGCAATCTGAGATGCTAAGAAGGGAGAATTACAAACTGGCTGATGATTTGCTGAAAGTAAGGCTTTTCAAAGACGAACCCATAATTTTGGTCGGAGCGATTGACTGGGTTGAGCTTTTAGAAAATGGAGATTTTCATATTATAGATTTTAAAACCGGCAAAAGCGAGGAGAAAAAAGGTTCGCTCCAGCTGCCCATCTACCTTATTCTGGCCAGCTATAATTTTAACAAGCCTATCAAAAAAACCAGTTACTGGTATCTTGACAGAGAGTTAGCTCCGGTTTCTTTTGAGCTGAACGCATTACAGTCATATATTCCTATTATCAGAGAAAAAGCCAGGAATATTCAGCAAGCCATTCAAGATAATGAATTTGCCTGCAAGTCCGGTAACAATAGTTGTTTTAAGTGCCGGGAATATGACGCAGTAATCAGGGGGCAAGCGGAACATCTTGGTTATGATAAAAAAACCAACAAAGAACTGTATTTTTTACCTTAATATGGAAAAAGCAATTAAAATTTTAAAAGAGGACGGCATTGGCGTTTTGGCAACAGACACTCTTTATGGTTTGGTGGGCTCGGCTCTTTCTCCCAAAACCGTAGAAAGGATCTACAGGATAAAAGGGAGAGACACCACCAAACCTCTGATAGTTCTCATCGGTTCTTTGGACGATTTGAAACTGTTTAAAGTTGAAGCTGATAAAAAACTATTAGCCAAGTATTGGCCGGGAAAAGTCAGTATTATTCTTCCTTGCGACAACGAAGATTTTGCTTATCTCCATCGAGGGAAAAAGAGCCTGGCTTTTCGTTTTCCAAAAAAAGAAAGCCTAATTACATTGTTAAAAGAAACAGGCCCCTTAGTTGCTCCCAGCGCCAATCCGGAAGGATCAAAGCCGGCAGAAACCATTAAGCAAGCCAAGGAATATTTTAATGATAGCATTGATTTTTATCTTGACGAGGGCAAATTAACTTCCTTGCCGTCAACCTTAATTGCTTTTGATAAAGGAAAGGCTATAATTAAAAGAAAAGGAGCAAAATGAAAATAATTGGAACTAAAACAGTTTTTCAGGGCGAATATTTAAAGGTTAAAGAGACCCATTTTATCAGTGAAAGCGGAGTTAAGGGAACTTGGGAATATATAGAGAAAGGATCAGGCATTCCTTTTGTTGTTATTTTTGCTTTAACCAGAGACAAAGAAGTGTTATTGGAAAAGATCTACCGAGTGCCGTTTCAAGAACAAGTTTTGGAATTGCCTTCGGGAATGAATGATATGGAAGGAGAAAGCGAGGTCAAGGCCGCTAAAAGAGAACTATTTGAAGAAACCGGATATCAAGCTAAAACAATAATCCCAGTTTTCAAGTGTTCAGTCAGTCCTGCCACCAGCACGCACGAAGGCAGTTTCTACTTTGCTCCTGATGTTGAATATGTCGGAGGAAATAGAACAGATGAGGTGGAAGAAATAGAAGTGATAAAAGTTCCCTTAAAGGAATTAGTCAACTATGTGCAGGAACAAGGCAAAAATATGAAAATAAGCGACAGGATACTAGCTATTGTTCCTATTCTGCAAGTGAAAGGACTGATTAAATTATAGTAAAGGTTATAGAAGATTAAAATTAAAATAATATTATGGAATATCCAATTAAGATCATTAGAGAAGAAACAGATGAAGACACTTTAACGGAGTTTTTGAATAATCCATTCAAGGAACTAATAAAGTTTGTGGTTGATGTTGAGCGTGGAATAATTGCTTTTGGAGGAGAACTTCATTCCGATGCCGCAGAAATCCTTATTAAAGACGGTTCTAACGGTAATAATTTATGGGGAGGCAATCTATATCCTTTAAAAGAAGAAGATCAGATTGAATATTCTTCTTTGATAAATATTAAGCCTTCACAGGATAATTATTCAATAGACATTCAAAAGCAGGAAATAGTTCAGAAAATTAATGAAATAATGAAAAAATTAATCCGTGGAAAATAAATTGCATAAAAATTTAGATTTGGAAAAATGGAAGAATTTTTCTAAAGAAGAACAGATTTTAAATATTGCAGCTGAGTTTTCTCGAACAAAAAATTGGATAGCAAAAGAAGATGAACCCGAGATTTTAAACTGTTTGAATAGAGCTTTTGAGCTTATAGATCTAACGGCAAATGACCCTCGCTGGCAAAATGGACTAAAGGAATTATTAAGACTCAGAGAGGTTTTAGCCGGTTTTTATTTAAGAGAAAATAAAGATATAAACAAATTTATAAAGTTATTTGAGATTTTATTAAGATTTGACAAGTTTACTTCTCAAATCAAAATTTAAAAGCGATGTTTTTTACAGTTAAGAATTTAAAAGTCAGCAGCAAAGGAAAAGAAATCCTTAAAGGGGTTGATTTAGAGATGAAAAAAGGAGAACTGCAGACAATTTTAGGCCCTAACGGTTCCGGGAAAAGTGTTTTGGTCCAAACAATCATGGGCAATCCCAAATACCAAATAGAGTCCGGCAAGATATTGCTCAAGAACAAAGATATCACTAAACTTTCTTCTTTCAGCAGGGCTAAGTTGGGCATTGCTTTGTCTTGGCAGAATCCTCCGGCTATTAAGGGAGTAAAACTATCTCAATTGCTGGAAAAGATTGCGAAAAGCAAAACTTCCAAAATCAAAATTACAGGCTTATTAAACAGGGAAGTTAATCTGAATTATTCCGGCGGTGAAAAAAAGCTTTCCGAACTGCGGCAGATATTAAGCCTAAAGCCTAAGCTGGTTATTCTGGATGAAATTGATGCGGGCTTGGATTTAAAAAAAACAGAAGAAGTGGCCAAGATAATTAAAGAAGAATTGGTTGCTAAAAATATTACCGTATTGTTGATCACTCATTCCGGAGAGATCTTAAAGTTTCTTCAACCGGAGATAGTTAATGTAATGGTTAAGGGAAGAATTATTTGCCGTCACAAGGGCTATAAAAAAGTGTTAAAAACAATTAAAGATTATGGTTATGAAAGGTGCAAAAAACACGCATTATTTACAGATTGACAATAATATAGAAAAGATTTGCCAGCCGAAAGGAGTGGAAATTCTGCCGGCGGAAATGGCTTGGCAAAAATACGATTGGACAAGGAAATATTTCTTAACAAAACCGAAAAAAGGTTATTTTATCTGGGCAAAAGAACAAACCAAGAACCCTTTGCTTAGTTGCGTTTCGATTTCCAGCCCAAAAATTAAACAGCAGATGCAAAATCTACTAGTGGTAGAGAATAATTTAAAAGTAGATATTCAAGGAACTTGCAACAGCTCAAAGAAGAACTTAAACGGCTTGCATCAGGCCACAGGCAAGATTCTTATCAAACAGGGAGCAAAAGTAAATTATCAGCATATTCATTCTTGGGGAGAAAAGGACGCGGTGGAAGTCAGTTATCAGTTTTTATTGGAAAAAGATTCTCAGCTAAACTATAATTATCGGGTAATCACTCCGCCAAAAGAGCTTAAAACAAATAATCGTTTAGTTCTCTTGGAGAACGCCAGCGCTAATCTTGAAATGTCAGCTTCCTGTGCAGAAACCAAGTTTGATATTAAAGAAAGTTTAATTCTTAAAGGCAAGAATGCTTCCGGAATGTTGAAATTAAGGCTGGCGGCAGGCAAGAATAGCCGGATATCAGCTGATTCTCAGATAAAAGCCGAGGCGGAAGCTAAGGGTCACTTGGATTGCCAGGGATTATTAACAGACGAGAAGGCAGTGGTTTCCATGGTTCCGGCCTTGGTTTGTTCTCATCCAAAAGCCCAAATTACTCATGAAGCTTCAATCGGCCGAGTTTCCGAAGAACAACTGAATTATTTGATGATGAGAGGACTAACTGAAAAGCAGGCCTTGGATTTGATCATTAACGGTTTCTTGGATTATGAGTGAATTTGAAAAATTAAGAGATGAAATAATAGCTTGCAAGAAATGTTCTCTTTATGAAACCAGGACATTGCCGGTCATAGGACAAGGAAGCCACAAAGCCAAAATAGTTTTTTGCGGCGAAGCTCCGGGAGCTTCCGAAGACAAGACAGGTCGTCCATTCTGCGGCGCGGCAGGCAAGATCTTGGACGAATTGCTGGAATCTGCGAGCATTAAAAGAGAACAAGTCTATATCTGCAACATCTTAAAATGCCGGCCGCCAAGCAACCGCAATCCCAAAACAGAAGAAATAGAGATTTGCACTCCTTATTTGGAAAAACAGATTGAGATCATCAAGCCCAAAGTGATTTGCACATTGGGTAATTATTCCACCGGTTTTATTATGGAAAGATATGGCTTAGCTGATAAAATTCAGGGAATAAGCAAAATTCATGGACAGGTTTTTGAAACAGAACAAGACTTTGTGATTATCCCTCTTTATCATCCGGCAGTAGCCACCTATAACCGGAATATGATTGAAGAGCTTAAAAAAGATTTTCAGCTGCTTAAAAAATATGTTTAGCATTGTTTGACAAAACTTTTTGAAAAAATTAAAATATAAATATAATCTAAATATTATGCCTCAAGAGCAAAAAGAAAATTTAGTGGAAAGTATAGAAAAACTTTTAGGCCAGCAGACGGCGGTAATCCTTTCTTCTGTAGATGAAAAGTTAAAAGCAAGCGAAGAAAGAGTTAATGGTAAAATTGGAGAGCTCATCACGACACTAGATGCTTTCTTAAAAAGACTTTCCGATACGGAGGATGAATTTGAGGCGATGAAATTGGATATTAATCGGATGAAGAAGGCAATTAAGGAAAAACTAGGAGTGGATCTCTTCTAGAAATGATTAAAGAGTTGAGCAAGACCAGTTTTAAAGCTGGTTTTTATTTAATCGTTTGCCCGGAGATAACGCCAAACTGCGTTAAAATTGTTCAAGAGGCAATTAAAGGAGGAGCAGAGATTGTCCAACTAAGAGCCAAGGAAATGGCTGATGATAAAGTTTTTGCCTTAGCCAAAAGGATAAGAGCAATAACCAAAGAAACAGGAGTGTTTTTCATAATCAATGACCGTGTTGACATAGCTTTGGCAGCAGACGCGGACGGGGTTCATCTGGGACAGGACGATTTGCCGATTAAAGCGGCTAAACAGCTCTTAGAAGGTAAAACCATAGGGATATCCACTCATTCTCTGAAAGAGGCTCTCAAGGCTCAGAAAGAAGGAGCAGATTATATTGGACTTGGTCCCATATTCCACACAGAGACCAAGCAAGGGAAGGCTTTGGGAATAGAAATGATCACCAGAGTAAAAAAAGCAATAAAGATCCCGATTGTGGCAATCGGAGGCATTAATAAAAATAACGCTGAAGGAATTTTAAAAGCCGGGGCGGATTCTATAGCCGTTGTTTCCGCTGTCTGTAATGCCAAGAATGTTAAAAAAGCAGCTCAAGAGTTAGCATCGCTGAACCGGCTTTAGCACATCATTGTAATTTTATAGCATCTATTGTATAAAGATAATTCAATAGTTCATTAAATTAAATATATGGAGGGGTTAACTATGGCAGAAATAGTGGAATTTCCGGATGAACTGGAAGAGTATGGAGTAGAAGTTGAAAAGAAAGAGGTGATTATAGAAGTGCCTTCTCTTGTGGGAGTCACCGATGAAGAATACTTGCGTATGTTTGCTAAGAGTTATTTAAGGAAAAAGTATTTCCAGAAGATAAAAACAAAAGCTGTTGGCCATACAGAGAAAAACGGGAAAATTTTCATCAATATTGTCGGAGGATGGCTTTTTGGAGTTCCGGGATATAGGGGCAGGCTAACAATAAAAGAATTTAAAGACAATAAAGTTACGCTTCAATTTCCAGTTGAATCACCGGAAATAATTCATCAATTTATTGATGAACTGAAGCAAAAGATAGAAGCCAAACTGCTTAAAAACAACCAGAAACATTAATTTCTGGTTTTATTTTTTTATCGCTAATAATGCTTTTTGCCCTTGACTATAGTTTTAGCTTAATTTAAGCTTATATAAAGCTGTGGAAAACTGAAATTAAAGGTCGTTTTTAATATAGCAATTAAATTTATATATTATTATGGAAGCCTATTGTGTAAAATGCAAAGCTAAAAGAGAAATGAAAGACCCTCAAGAAGTTGAAATGAAGGGTAAAGGAGATGTAAAACGCAGAGCAATGACCGGAACTTGTCCGGAGTGCGGAACTAAGATGTTTAGGATCTTAGGAAAAAAAGACTAACAAGATTCTAAAAGCAGCCCCGCGAAAGCGGGGCTGCTTTTTTATGCTATAATTAAACAATGAGAAAGAGTTTTATCCTCATAATTTTAGGCGGACTGATTCTGCTTAATGTTCTAGCTTGGGATAGAGCTTTTAATAACACTCAAGAGTTGGAAGTAAGCTTTTTTGATGTTGGGCAAGGAGACGCTGTCTTCATTCAAACCCCGGCCGGTTATCAGATCTTAATTGACGGAGGCCCTAACGGGGTTGTTTTGGATAAACTGGCAGAGGAAATGCCTTTAGGCGACAGGACAATTGATCTAATAATTCTCACTCATCCTGAGCATGACCATTATGGCGGTTTAATAGAAGTTTTAGAGCAGTATCAAGTGGAGAATATCTTATGGAACGGTATAATTAGAGAAACGGCAGAATTTAAAGAATGGCAAAAATTAATTAAAGAGAAGGATGCTAGGATCATAGTCGCTCAAGCCGGACAGCGAATAATATTTAAAACAACTTATATGGAGGTGCTGCATCCTTTTGAGAATCTAGAAGCACAGACCTCAAAAAGCGTTAACAACACTTCCATTGTTCTCCGCTTGGTTTTTCAGGATAATTCCTTCCTTCTAACAGGCGATGCTTTTAAGGCAGTGGAAAAAGAACTAGCAGCCAGAAATGAGCTGGCATCGGATGTTTTGAAAGTCGGGCATCATGGAAGCAAGACTTCCAGCGCAGAAGAATTTATTCAAAAAGTTTCTCCTGAGATAGCGATAATCTCCTGTGGTTCAAACAATTCTTATGGACATCCCCATGAAGAAGTATTGGCAGTTTTAGAAAAGTTTGCTATAAGAATTCTAAGAACTGACCAAGACGGAGACATTAAAGTGGTTAGTGACGGAACAGAATTACAAATAATTAATAATTAAAAAAAACTTATGAATAATCCACAAGAAGAAAGAACAGTTATTTTAATAAAGCCGGATGGTGTTAAAAGAGGCCTAGTCGGAGAAATCATTTCACGGCTTGAAGCCAGGGGATTGAAAATAATCGCTTTGGAATTATTTAGCCCCACTCGCAATCAAATAGATGACCATTATCCTAAAGACGAAACATGGATCAGGCGTATTGGCGGAAAAACTGCCAGTAACTATAAGAATTACGGTTTAGATTTAAAAGCGGAATTAGGCAGTGAAGACTTATTGGAAATCGGCAATATGGTTCGGGGATGGGTTCTTGATTATATGACTTCCGGTCCAATTGTAAAAATGGTGGTTCAAGGAATTCATTCTATTAACATGGGCAGGAAAATAGCCGGCAGTTCAATGCCTTCGGAAGCGGAAATGGGCACTATCAGAGGAGACTTTTCGGTTGATGACGCTACTGCGGCTAATCGCAATAAACGGGCTATCCATAATCTTATTCATGCTTCGGAAACCCACGAGGAAGCAGAACATGAAATTGGTTATTGGTTTTCTCCGGAGGAGATCCACAGCTATAAAAGAGCTGAAGAGGATATAATGTTTTAAGATTCGTCTCTTATTTTTTGAAAGACCCATTTTGTCAAAAAATGGGTTTTTTGGTAATTTATAAAAAACCATGAATAAAAAAATATATTTCGTCACTGGGAATAAAAATAAGGTTGAAATTTTTAATAAAGTTATGCAGCCGGAATATGCGGTAACCTGGTTTGAGCCGGAAGTAGATATACCTGAGCTTACATCAATATCAGTTAAAGATGTCGTAGTTGATAAGGTTGAAAAAGCATATTTGCAGTTTAATGAAACAGACGATCTTTTGTTTGTCACAGATGTGGGAATATATATCCACCAACTTGATGGAAGGCCTGGTGCTTTGATCAAAAGAGAAACAAAAAAATTGTTTGATGGGAATTTTACAGGATGGTGCAATTTTTTGGATTCGGCTAAAACCAGGGAAGCTTATGTTCAGATGATTATTGTGGCTAAAAATTTAAAGAAAAAGATTATCATAATAGACCATAAAGTTAATGGCTATATCCCTCTTGAACCACTTCCAGGAGAGGATGGATTTGCTTGGGATGAAATCTTTGTTCCTAGTCCGGAATTAGTTAGTGAAGAGCATAAAAACAAGTCATTTGCTCAAATCCCTGAAGAAGTTAAATTCCAAATATTAGTTTCGCCGGCTATAAAGAAATTCAAGCAAGAATTGAATAAACATTTTAACGAAGAAAATATTGTTATTTCGTGATTAAAAGATAAGATGTCAATTTAGACGGCATCAAAGACTAAAGGGGTTGTTTCTTGACCCATTTATGATATAATATAAATGGTTCTATAGATCTTTTTACTTAAATTTTGACACAAAGTTTTTTTAGGAGATTCAACCATTTACATGGTCCTTGGGCTATGTGTGAGAATCTCAATCTTGGAATCTTTTCAAAAATTTACTTAAGAAACTATAGGACCAAAAAAGTACTCCTTAAAAGGAGTGTTTTTTATATTGACAAATTTATTTAATGTAATATAATATTGACATTAGTATCATTAACAAAAAAATATGGCAGGTGATAGAAATGGAGGAAACTCAAGAAGAAGCGGCTTTAAGAGGAGCCACGGTCTGCCCGGAGTGCGGCGGAAGACTGGAAAATTTTGTTGACAGAATAGGAATGCTTCAGACAAACGGTTATTGCCCAAAATGTAATATTATAAGAGCGGCCACAATATCAGATTTATTTCTTTGCGTAGAATGCCATTCTTGTTTGTTTATTGCTCGTCCCGGTGATATTGACCCCGACAACAAAGCTCAATGCTGGTTTTGCAAAGGGGAGATGGCTCATATCTCTTCTAAGAATTTGGGAAATTTAGAAAGAATAGGAATGCTCAAAAAAGGATATTTCCTAAATACAATACTGCTCAAAAAGACAGAAGAAATAGCCAAACAAAAAGCAAAATGCAAGCATTTGATTCTGCCGGAAGACCTAGTTTTTCTGCAGAAAGGAAAAACGCATATGATGTATGCGAAATGCCGATTGTGCGGCCAAGAAGAATTCAGGCTTCTTTCCGTGGAAAGGCCATCTTGGCTATAAGACGATTTTTAAATCGTCTTTTTATTTAAGTTTTTTAATTGCTTTAGCTATTGCTTTGCCTACATTTTTATCCAAAGCGGAGGGAATAATATAATTGGGCTTAAGCTGTTTTTTAGTTACCAGCTTAGCAATGGCATAAGCAGCCGCTATCTTTATTTCCGGAGTTATGCTCGGCAGACGAGCATCAAGAATCCCCCTGAACAGACCCGGAAAACAAAGCAAATTGTTTATTTGGTTGGGATAATCGCTTCTTCCGGTGGCAACAATCTTGGCTCCTGCTTTTTTTGCTTTTTCAGGCATAATTTCCGGAACCGGATTAGCCAAAGTAAAAACAATTGAATCTTTAGCCATGGAAGCCACCATTTTTTCACTGACAACATTGGGAGCTGATACTCCGATAAAAACATCGGCTGATTCCATTGCTTGTTCAAGGTTGCCGTTGAATCCGTCATGGTTTGTTATCTTTGCTAATTTCATTGTGTAGCTATCCAGATGTTTTCTCTCTTTATCCAGAACTCCGTCTAAATTAAAAGCAATCATATTTTTAGCTTTATTGGCTGCCAAAATTTTAATAATTGCGCTGCCAGCGGCTCCTGTTCCGTTGACAATAATCTTAGCTGTTTCGATTTTCTTGTTTACCAGTTTTAAAGCGTTAATCAGTCCGGCCAAAACAACCACGGCCGTGCCGTGCTGGTCATCATGGAAAACAGGAATATCCAATTCTTTTTTCAATCTTTCTTCTATTTCAAAACATTTTGGAGAAGCAATGTCTTCCAGGTTTATTCCTCCGAATACCGGAGCAATATTTTTCACGGTTTTTATTATTTCTTCAGCATCTTGAGTATTAAGACAGATAGGGAAAGCGTCCACATTGCCGAACTCTTTAAAAAGAATAGCCTTTCCTTCCATAACCGGCAGAGCAGCTTCCGGTCCGATGTTTCCCAGACCAAGCACGCGCGAACCATCAGACACAATGGCAATGGTATTGCCGCGGGAAGTATAATCATAGACTTTTTCTTTTTTCTCAGCGATAGCCAAACAAGGTTCGGCAACGCCAGGAGTATAGGCCAAAGACAAGTCCTTATTTGTTTTTAGAGGAACCTTGCTTTTTATTTCCAATTTTCCTTTGTGTTTTAAATGCATTTTTAGAGCTTGCTTTTTATAATCCATATCCAAATAATAGCATAAAGAATAAAAGGGAACAATTTGACTATTGAAACTCAATAGTTCTAAATTAATGTTATAAAGTTTAAAACAGAGCATAGTTTAACAAATTGCTTGACATTTGCTATATTAATTGTAGACTAAAGCAAATGTTCGTTGAGAATAGCATTCACCAATTCCGAAAGCTTACTAAAGTAAGTTTCCGGGACTGGTGAATTAAACAACTGGTTACAAAAACAGAGGTGTATCAAAATGGAAGCTGATTTTCAAAAAGGCTTAAAGACAACAAATCTAAAAGCATGGGAGCTCTGGAAACAGGGTTCAAAAGTTAGAGCCCGTAATTTATGGGAAAGAATTATCAAGGAAAAAAATTGCGGCGAACACACTCTAACGAATGCGCATCTCGGTTTAACGAATTACTATATCGGAACTAATGAAAGAAAAAAGGCCTTAGAGCATGCTAAACTAACTTTATTCTTTCCTCCGAGAGAAGTAACGATCGAAAACACAAAAAATTTAAGTGACTGCGCTGTTGCGTTAATGGAAATAGGAGAAAGCGATCAGGCGGGGATTCTCTTAAGAGAAGCAATGGAACTGAATAAAATATTGCTAGAGGTTGCGCAGGATGCGAGTGATCTTGAAATCCACGAAAAAATCTATGAGCAGCTGAGCCAAAATGCTAGGAATCTAGGCAAGCTCATGGCTTCCTAAAAACACATAAGACCACCAAATAGGTGGTTTTTTATTTAAAAGATATTTACTTCATCTGGCACTGAAAAGTTTTATAACGATTTTCTGATTAATTCCAAAAATTCTTCTCCTTTAATATTTTTTGGAAAGGAATTATAGGGGATAATAACATCCGCGTAGCGGCTATATAGTGAACCGCGCAAATCCAACAATTCTGGATAACATCTCTTGAGAGTTTCTTCATTTGTTTCTTTGTCTTCAGGCTGGAACACTTTCCCCCAAACAACAGGTTTTGGATCTTTGATATATTGCTGGAACATTTCTTCCTTCATGCCATCACTGGCTTCAACATACACTATTAAAGAGTGCTCCTTTAATTGAAGGCAGATATCTCCACCGACATGTATCAAGCTTCCAGTCGTGTCGATAACTACATTTTCTTGTTTTTTATTTTCCAAATAAAGGAATATTTTCATTAGAGCTTGTTTTTCCAGTTCTAAATAGACTTTTTGCTTTTCTATGGATTGTTTTTCGTATGGCTGGCCCATCCAGTGCGCTATATTGTCATATCCCAATTTTTCAAGCTCCGGAGCCAGGTCAGCTTCAATCATGTCGTCGCAGCCGAAACGCTTAAAGCCAAGTTCGTTAAGTTTCTGAGACAAACATGTCTTGCCAATGTTTGACATTCCAATTAAACTTACCGCCAAATCATTGTTTTTAAATAGTTCTTCAAATTCTTCTTCTGATAATTT
>JAGLPU010000002.1 GCA_023137175.1 Candidatus Parcubacteria bacterium
GTCCGAAATGTGTGTTAGTCGACTACTCTTTGACAAATTTTTGTTTTTAAGTACAATAAAAGCAGTTCGTTTGGAATGAGTAAAATATAATATAAGAGAGAAGGTGTTGCGAATGTGTGAAGACGGAGAAACAAGAGAAGATAAAAACAAAGATAAATTATCAAATGAAGATGCAGAAGAACAAGACAGAATGAACGAAGATGGAAATTTGCGTCAATAAAGCTTTCTTTTATAAGTGGCAGTATTGTCACTTTTCTTTCTTTCAGCCTACAATCAAGTTGTAGATTGAAAGAAGGAAAAGTAGTTCTTTCAAAAAACCAAGGAGGGGATAGAAGTGAAAGTGATAAATATTATAGTATTGCTTTTATTAATATCAATAGCTTTATTGGCTGGGGGATACGCTAACAGGGAAATACAAGAAATCAATGAAAAGATAGAAAAAATCAATGCTTGGATGCACGAAATTGAAGAAGAAACTAGAAGAACCGATAGAAAAATAGAGGAAGTCAATAAACAGATAGAAAATACTAACGAAAAGATAAGAGAGACTAATAGAAAGATGAATGAAACCGATGAAAGAATGAAAAGGGAGATAGAAGAAGTTAAGAAAGAGATAAAAAAAATGGAGGAAAAAGAGAAAGAAATCCAGCTCTCCGAAATAGAGGAAAGAACTGTTGTTTCAAGAACAAAATTAAAAGAACTATCAAAAAAGATAGGAGTAGAAACCATTGAAACCACAGATGCTTACTATTTTTCTGTGACCATGGATGAGATAAAAGAAATCATAGCCGATGATCCTACAAACGAAATGGAATATAAAAAAAATATTCGGGACTGCGAGGATTTCTCTGTAGTGCTAGCTGGTCAATTCAATAAAAATTACAATCCTCACCCAGCAATAGGAATTGTATCTGGAATTTGCAAAAGAAACAACACAATCACATACCACAGTTGGAACAGCGTGCTAATCGCAAATGAAGACGGAAGCTATGAAGTTTATTATGTTCTTCCACAAACAGACAGAATTCTTAAACCTGAAGAATATAAAAGAGTGAAAAACTGTACTGCAAAAAAAATAGTTTGGTATTGAGTCTCTCTTTCTTTTTTTAATCTAAAAAACTGCAATTTGTCGATCCAAGGGATTGACAATTTTTTTTTATGTGATATAATATAGCCATAAGATAACCAAATGGTTATTTTGTGAATAGCACACTATACAAAAAGAGGTGAAGAAAATGTACAGAAGATTTCCAGCTATACATAGTAAAAAAGAAGAGGCAACATATACAGCCAAAACGTTTTTTTTGGGAGGAATTGCAGGAGCAGCAATATGGAGTATGGCTGTTTCTTTAATCTAAAGAAACCAGCTTAACCTCTTTTTTCTTTTTTTCAATCCATAATGAAAATTGTGGATTGAAAGAAGGAATGTTCTTTAAAACTAAATAATCGAAAGAAGAAAATTATGATAGAAGGATAACAAAGATTATCCCTGTCAATAAGGAGGATTGATGAAAATGCATGAACTATTAAAAGTAATTTACGGCGTAACAGAATATAGCATCATAGATTGGAAACCTATGGTAGGAGAAATAAAAGATAGAACTGGATCCATAAAAGAATATAAGGCGAAAATAGAGAATACTTCAATAAGAACCATTGTCGCTGAAAAAGAAAAGGAAGGATTTTGGGGCAAGAAAACAGTTTATGGATATGCTCTAGAAATCAAAGAAGGCAAAGAAAAAATTGTTCTCACTAGCGATCCGGAAATTATTCCTGGAGAAAAGGAAGAAGATGCAGAAAAGATTGTTCACGCGATTAGCTGGGGAGTAGAGAGCCAACACCCAATTAATTCTCTTGCTTGGAAGCTCAGCAGAAATCTTACTAGAAAGCTAAGAAAACTCCTTATCTAATTTATTTTTGCAAGTGGCACAAACAACAAACAATCATTGCCACTTGCTCTTTTTTTTAGTTTATAACCAATAATTGTAATCTGAAAAAAGGGCTTGTGCTAAACCGGGTTTAGCACAAAAAAGCTTGTCAAAATATTGACATGCTTTTTCTAATAGTGCTATTATCAAATTGAAAGAAGTACTTTAAGCATCTTTCTTTTAAAACTAAATAAGGAAAAGAGGTGGTAATAATGGGTCTAAAAAAAATATTGACAAGAGGTAAAGAATTAGCAACAGTATTTATAGCAAAACACAGGGAGGCTGAACTAATAATGGTAGGCTTGGCAATAGCATTAATAATAATGCCACCTGCAGCAGGAATCTTTGCATAAAAATAAACAGCTCAATTAATGGGCTGTTATATTTGTTTTCTGCCTTCCAAAGCTGAAGATAAAGTTTCTTCATCAGCGTATTCCACTTCTCCGCCAATCGGCAAACCCCGTCCCAAACGGGTTATTTTTTTATTTAAAAACTTTAAATTCCTTTCCAAATACAGACTGGTTGCTTCTCCTTCGGCAGTAAGATTCAAGGCCAGGATTATTTCCTGAAATTCTGTTTCTTTTAAACCAAAATCAGTTGGTTTGGTTATTCTGGCGATCAGTTCTTTTATTCTCAATTTTTCCATATCTTGTTTTTTTAAAGCAGCTATTGTTCCTCCCAAGATAAAGTACAAACCATTGTATTTTTTTGTTTTTTCAATGGAGTCCAAATCAGTTTCTTTTTCAACTATGCAAAGCTGAGTTTTGTTTCTTCTTGCATTTTGGCAGACATCACAAAGCTTTCTTTCTAAATTTGATTCAAAGGGATAAAAGCAAAAATCACAGCTTCTTATCTTTTCTCTAAGCTCTTGAATGGCTGAAATCAGTTCGTTAATTCTGTCTTTGGGAAGCCTGAGTAAATAAAAAACAAAGCGGGTGGCAGTCCGCTGTCCAATAGTGGGAAATTTAGTAAAAATACTAATAAGTTTTTGCAAAGAAACGGGAAGCATATTATTGTTCTTGAAATTGTTCTCCAAATGGTTCTTCTGACGGTTCTCCCAGGTGCGTTTCTAAATTTTTAAAGCTGGCTGTGCTTTCATCAAAATACAATTCTATTTTTCCAACCGGACCATTCCGGTGCTTGGCAATTATAATATCGGCAATATTTTCCCGATCGCTGTTTTCACGGTATTTGTCTTCCCTGTGAATGAACATCACCACATCCGCATCTTGTTCCAAAGCTCCTGTTTCTCTTAGGTCGGATAAACGGGGAATCTGGGGAGAACGCTGCTCAACAGACCGCGAAAGCTGAGACAAAGCCAATACCGGAATATCAAGCTCCCGAGCTAAGGCTTTCAAAGAGCGGGAAATTTCTGTCATTTGTTGAACAATACCCACATTCTGATTCCTGGATTCCATTAACTGCAGATAATCAACAACGATCAGTCCTAAACCGTGTTCAGCCTGCAATCTTCTAGTCATTGCCCTCATTTGTAAAATATTGGGGCTAGCTGAATCATCAATAAAAATAGGAACTTTAGATAATGTGTTCAGGGCGTTTTGAATTCTAATAAAATCATTGTTTTCTCCCTGGGAAGATAGTTGTCCTGTTCTCAGTTTCCACAAGTCAATGCCGGCTTTAGCGGCAATAAATCTATCAACGACCTGGTCTTTAGACATTTCCAGGCTAAATACACCTACCGGCATATTAGCGGTCGAAGCAGCATTAAGAGCAATATTTAAAGCTAAAGAACTCTTTCCTAAAGAAGGACGAGCAGCCAAAATAACAAGGTCTGATTTTTGCAGGCCTGATAATAAATTATCCAAATCCGGAAAACCCGTAGGAGCGCCGCGCACCTTTCCTTTGTTTTTACAAAGTTTTTCAATCCTTTCGAAAGCTTGTTCCAAAGTCTCTTTCACCGACACAAATCTTTGAGTTAGGGATCTTTGGGTAATGCTGAATATTCTTTTTTCCGCTCTGTCAACTAAAATTTCTATATCCTCTGTTTCATTGTGCCCCATGGCTCCAATATCATAAGAAGCGTCTATCAAATCACGCAAAGTTCGTTTGTGTTGAACCATTTTAGCATAACTTAAAACATGCAAAGCATTAGGCACGGTGTTTATAAGGTCGGTTAAATAGCTGTGACCTTCAGTTTCTTCCAGTTTGTTTTTTTCTTTCAGCTTCGCGGAAACGGAAAGCAGATCTATTGGCTCTCCTTTTTCGAAAAGACCCAATATCACTTTATAGATTTCTTGATGATTTTTCTTATAGAAATCTTTGACATCTAAAAAATCAGCCACCTTGACAATGGCGTTTTTATCAAGCATCAAAGAACCCAATAATGACTTTTCGGCCTCAATGCTTTGGGGAGGGATCTTTCCTTCCGGCACTTTTAGATTTGAAATATTGCTGTCCATCAACTATAATATAGCATAAGGCATTTAATTGGCAAGCAATATACAATATGAAAATTGGTCTAATATCATTCCATTCTTTCGCTAAACCCGGAGGAGTAAAAAACCACATTCTGGGTCTGCATAATCAGTTTAAAAAGGCGGGAATTGAATCAAAAATAATCGCCCCACGGAGAAAACACGGAGAAAATTACGGCAAAGATGTCATTCTTCTGGGAACTTCGTTCCCGGTCGATTTCCACGGAACTCAATCTGATTTCTGCATAAATTTCAATGCTCCAGCAATTGATAAGGTTTTAAAAGCGGAAAAATTCGACGTGCTTCATTTTCATAATTTCGGCGTTCCTTCCGCATTCCAAATTCTGGAAAAATCAAAGGCTCTTAATATTTTGACTTTTCATGCTGATATAAAAGGAAGCAAGTTCTTAAAGAATTTTCCAGGGCTCCTTTATTTGCTTAAAGAAATAACTAAATGGAAAGTGGACGGAATAATCGGCGTGGCAAATTTAAACCTTGATATTTTCAGGGGATATAAGGGGCCTAAAATAGTTATTCCCAACGGAGTAGACTTAACAGAATTCAACCCTCAAGTTCCCAAGATCAAAAAATTTCAAGATGACAAAATTAACATTTTGTTTACCGGCAGGATAGAAGAAAGAAAGGGGTTGATCTATCTGCTTGAAGCCTATAAATCCCTGCCACAATCCAATTTAAGGCTTATTATAGTGGGAGAAGGAAACTTAAAAGAAGACTGTGAATTATGGGCAAAAGAAAATAACCTAGAAAATGTTCACTTTGAAGGTCAATCAAGCCAAAAAAAGCTCCCTTCATATTTTGCCACGGCTGACATTTTCGTAAGCCCGGCTATTCACGGAGAAAGCTTCGGTATAGTTTTAGTGGAAGCCATGGCTTCAGGAACACCGGTGATAGCTTTTGCCAATCAGGGATACAAAAGCTTGTTAAAAGGGACTAAAAGCGAGGATTTTTTAGTGCCTCCAAAAAACCATAAATTATTGGCGGAAAAGATAAAAATGTTGGTTGAAAACAAAGCCCTGCGGCAAAAAATGAGCAAATCCGGAATAGAAGAGGCTCAAAAATATTCTTGGGAAAAGATAGCCGAAGAAGTTTTAGAGTTTTACCGGCTATGCAAAGACAAAAAAGAAAAACAAAAGAAAACGATTTTCCCTTTGAAAGAGATAAACAAAATGTTGCAGGAAATAGATAAAATCTTAGAAAAGAAAGTCATTGATAAAAAAGATATTCTTAATTGGAAAAAGGATATTCTGGGCTGGCTGAAGAAAAACCGCCTATATCCCTAGTTTTTGTTGACAAAATAGACGTTTACAGTAAAATAAGAACCAAAGTTCATTGTCAAAATATAATAGTGAAGGTAATTAATGTAAAAAGGAGGTAATCCAAATGGAGAATATTGTTCCACTCACTTCCCGGGAAATGGACATAGGGAGATGGGGGAGAAGAGACAAAAAAAGAGATGAGGCAAAAAGAATTTGCACAAAACTAAAGAAAGAAGAAGGAATATCAAAAGAAACCGCAGAAAAAATTATGGCTTTATACCATCAAATCGATCTAAAACATTTGGCTCCAAAACAAATAGACATTACTCTGTGCGCAATAGCCATAATCGCTTGCCGCAACAAAAAAACTCCTGTAGGCGTTAAACAAGTGGCACAAATTGTAGGATTGATTCCTTCTGTAGATTCAAGAAGAAAGCACCGCCAAGGAGAAACTGTAAAATATTTCCTCTCGAAAAAGAAACAAAAGAATTATAATCTCGTAAGAGATGTAAACAAAAGAATTCGTTGTCTCGAGAGAGAGCTAGGGATCGAAAGAACACCGATAGGAACTGATGAGTATATTGACTTCTTTTGTAAAAAAATCGGTTTCACAGATGGAATAGCAGCGAAGGCAAAGGAAATAATAAAAAATATAGAAATAGAAAAAACGACACCACGAAGCATAGCAGTAGCGGCTATCAGGATAGCAGCTCCTGAAAAAATTACGACAGAAAAACTTGTAAAAATCACAGGTGTCAAAGACACAACTATTAGAAAGGCAGAAAAAATTATAGAGGAGCAATAGCTTCTCTTTTTTTATTCAAAAACTTTAGTGCTCAAATATCTTTCTCCTCTGTCGGGATAAATAGTAACTATGTTGCCTGAAGAGATCTTTCCAGCAATCTGTTTGGCCGTGGAATAGGCGGCACCGGAACTGATTCCGGCAAAGATTCCTTCTTCTCTTGCCAAGGCTCTGGTTGATTCAAAAGCATCTTCGTCTTGAACAATAATCTTCTCGTCTATTATGTCTAAATCTAAAATAGGAGGAATATACCCTTCAGCCAGACTCTTCAACCCCTGGATTTGAGTTTCTATCTCCGGCTCAACTCCAATAACCTTTATATCAGGATATTCTTCTTTTAATCGTCTGCCAATGCCGCTGATTGTTCCGCCTGTGCCGATGCCGGCAATGAAATAATCAACTTTCTTGCCCTCCATCTGCTCTATAATTTCCTGAGCCGTAGTCTGATAGTGAATGTCTTTATTCATTTTATTCTCATACTGGTTAAGCATCACCAGATTATCATCCTTTTCCGCCAGTCCTTTGGTAAACCTTATAGCCGCATCGCGCCAATCTTCTCTTTTCACTAAGATTATTTCCACTCCAAAAACCTTAAGTATCTTTCTTCTTTCAATGCTCATTGATTCCGGCATAACAATCTTCATCTTGTAGCCTTTAACTGCCGCCACCATTGCCAAAGCGATTCCTGTGTTTCCGCTGGTGGGTTCTAAAATAGTCTTGCCTTTCACCAATCTTCCTTCTTTCTCCGCTTGTTCTATCATTGCCAAAGCAATCCTGTCCTTTATTGAACCGGTGGGATTAAGTCCTTCCAACTTAGCAAAAATGTTAACTTCCGGACCAGAATCAAATTTTTCCATTTTTACCAAGGGAGTATTGCCAATAGAATTTAAAATATTTGTCATAAATAAAAAGCCTCTTCTTAAAAGAGGTTCGTTGATTAATAGTAATTTTAATTAGTAATTAATAGTTCAAACAAACCTCTTCGCAAAGAGTACAGCAACATACACAGCAATTAAGGTTAATTTGATAAAACATACTTGATTCCAATTTAGCAAACCAGCAAACCTTGTCAAGAGATTGGTTTTTTGATATTTTAAATACAATGAAGAAATCAGACCTCATAATCGCTTTAGTCATTGGAGAACTAATCGCTTTGTTTAGCTTTAGTATTTTTAAAAACATGGAAGTGCAAATAGAATGGCTATATTGGATTTGGCCTGTTTTCATGCCAATCTTCTGCGCCGGCTGTCTTTGGTTCGCTTCAGTGCTGGCTAAAAAGCTTTCTTTCATTTGGCAATTGGCTAAATTCGTTTTAGTAGGCGTGTTGAACACTCTTATTGATATCGGGATTCTAAACTTTTTGATGTTAGTTACCGGAATTGCGAGCGGAACATTTTATTCAATCTTTAAAGGATTCTCTTTTATCGTGTCAGTGGTCAATTCCTATTTTTGGAACAAACACTGGACCTTTGGAAAAAAGACAGAAAAGACAAAAACAGAGTTCATTCAGTTTTTCATAGTAAGTGTTATCGGTTTTGGCATTAATGTCAGCTCGGCTTCTATCATAGTAAATATAATAGGTCCGCAGTTTGGCCTATCTCCAGCTATTTGGGCCAATGTAGGCGCTATTGGAGCCGCTTTCTGTGGAATGACTTGGAACTTCTTGGGTTATAAATTTATTGTCTTCAAATAATATGGAAAAATTGGCACTTTATAGAAAATACCGTCCCAAAACCTTTGCTGATGTTATCGGACAGGAACATATAGTAAAAACCGTAACCAATGCTCTGGCAGCAGGCACGGTGTCTCACGCCTACTTGTTTTTCGGTCCGCGTGGTTCCGGAAAAACTACTATTGCCCGATTATTATCCAAAGCTGTTAACTGTGAAAAGCGCAAAGGACATGAGCCTTGCAACCAATGTAATTCCTGTTTGGAGATTATGGACAACCGCTCCATAGATTTGATTGAAATTGACGCTGCTTCCCACAGAGGCATTGATGAAATGAGGGATTTGAGAGAGGGAATCAAGTTCGGGCCAACCAAATCAAAATACAAGGTGTTTATTATTGACGAAGCCCACCAGCTAACTAAAGAAGCGGCCAATGCCTTATTAAAGACTTTGGAAGAGCCGCCTCCTTACGCTATCTTTATTCTGGCAACCACTGAAATCCACAAAATGATACCGACGATTCTTTCCCGCTGCCAAAGATTTGATTTCAGAAAACTTACTCTGGCTGAAATTATTAGAAAATTGGAATTTATCTGCAAGCAGGAAAAAGTAAAGATTGAGAAATCAGCCTTGGAGCTTATAGCTTCAAATTCCGGAGGGGCAATCAGAGACGCTGAAAGCTTATTAGGCCAAACTTTAACTTTTTCAACCGGCGCAGATAAAACAGAAATAAAGGCGGAGAATATTAAAGACCTGCTGGGATTGGTGGATATAAAAGTAGTGGGGGATTTTGTTGACTTGCTGGTTCAAGAAAAAAGAGCGGAAGCTATCAGCTTCCTGCAAAAAATCACCGAACAAGGAAATGACCTTCAGGATTTCAGTAAAACCCTAGTTAATTATTTAAGGCAGTCTTTGATTTTGAAAATTGTCGGAGAAGAAAAAGAGAAAGAACAAAGTTCCATTATTACTGGACTAACCAAGGAAGAATATGCTAAGCTGGCTGGGCAGACGGCCAAGCTGGAAGAACCGGAAATCCGAAGAATTTTAAAACTTTTCATTGAAGCGGAGAATAAAATAAAGTATTCTTCCATTCCTCAGCTCCCTTTGGAACTGGCTATTGCCGAAGCTGTAAATTTAGAGAAATAAACTCAATGCGGGATCGTCTAATGGTAGGACACCACCCTTTGAAGGTGATTATTTAGGTTCGAATCCTAGTCCCGCAGCCATTTAGTATAACCCACGGATTTCTCTCCGCCAGCGGCTCCGGAGCAAGCTCCGGCGGGCCGATTGAGCAGGAGTTTCCAAGGGTTTTCCAAGGCGAGAAAAACTTTTCTTTCCCGCAAAAGCGGGTTCGAGCCAATCTTTTTTAGGAAATTTTTCTTTTCGGAAAAATTTTCTTCTAAAGCGGCAATTTGGGCTTGATTAGCCGATAAAATGAAGCTTCGGCAAAGTTCGAGCCGGCAATCGCCTTTTCGCTCAAAATCTTTTAATCTTTCAGAAATCTCAATCTTTCGGTTGAGGATTTTTTCTTTTTTAACGGCGTATTCTTCACTGGAGATTACGCTTTCCAAACGAGCGTCCAAAAGCCTGTCCAGCTTTTCCTCAACTTCTTTGATCTGAGATTTGAGATTTTGAGCAAAGGCTCTTTCGGCTTGGGCGTCCTGCTCTTTTTCTTTGTCCAATTCTTTGAGCATTTCTTCAGCCCAAGCCGAAGGCAAGGAAACTTTTTGAATAATGCCCGATATTTGCTCGGCCAACGCTTCTTCGCGGATATACTTCTGGGAGCATTTTTGCCGTTTTTTCGTACAGCGGTAATAATTATGCCCTTTGTGTGTCTCCGAAGTAATAGAACAGCCACACTCTCCGCATCGCAGCAATCCGCGAAAAGCGTATTCCTTCACTCCGCGCCTGGAGCAGCGAGCCTTGCTTTTCATAACCTCTTGGCATTGGTCAAAAAGTTTTTTTGTGATCGCCGGCCTATGCGTTCCCTGATGAAGTTCATTGTTAAAATAGAAAGCTCCGTAGTAAAAGGGATTTTTTAATATAGACTGGATATTGGAAACGGAAAAGACTTTCCCATTACGGCTGATCAAGCCCTTGGAAGTTATTTCATTTCTTAGATCTTTCAGAGAATGTTCTCTAGTAGCGTAAAGCTCAAACAGTTTTCTTACAAGAGGGAAGCGGTCAATATCAGGAACCATTTTATGATTCGCTTTATCGTTGAGATATCCTGTCGGAGCCACTCCGCACTGCTCTCCCCGGCGTACCTTTTGCCGAAGACCTCTCTTCACATTCTCTGAAAGATTGTCAATGTAGTATTTTGACTGCCCAAATGCGATATTAAGCATGAATTTGCCCTGTGGGGTCGTGTCAAACCAAAAGGTGGGAAATTTTAGCGAAGTGATCCTGTTGGTGTCTATGAGATAAATGATCTGGCCGCCGTCTATTGAATTCCTTGCCAATCTATCCGGATGCCAAGCTAAAATTCCTCCAGCTTCGCCGGACTCAATCCTTTTCATCATCTTGTTGAAGATAACACGGCCGGGAACTTTGGCTGTCTGCGATTCAATGAAGGTTTCAACGACATCCAAACCCTCCCGAAGGGCAAATTCTTGCAGCTCCGTGATCTGAGCTTCAATGGACAGTATCTGCCTGTCCGGCTCGTCCGTTGATTTCCTGGCGTATAGAAAGTATTTGGGCATGTCTCTTTGCCGCTTTAATATCGCCCGCAGGGCGAAAAAAAAGATTGGCTGATAAATTTTAATTTATTCTGTCGCGAAGCGGCAGCGAACCCGCTTTTGCGGGAAAGAAAAGTTTTTCTCGCCTTGGAAAACCCCTGGAAACTCCTGCTCAATCGGCCCGCCGGAGCTTGCTCCGGAGCCGCTGGCGGAGAGAAATCCGTGGGTTATACTAAATGGCTGTGTCTTTTGAATAAAATACGAACTTTTTTCAAAGAAAATTCCAATGTCTAATAATTGCCGCTGCGCGGCAACCCCACCCCAGCGTTTCCATTGCCTCGCT
>JAGLPU010000020.1 GCA_023137175.1 Candidatus Parcubacteria bacterium
TCCGAAATGTGTGTTAGTCGACTAACTATTGACAATTTCATTTAATGTAATATAGTATTAATATTAGTATCTTAACAAATATAAATGCACGGGTGGTTGAATGGTAATAATAGGAATCTTTTTCTGTTTTATATTCGGATCTATTCTTCTGATCGCTAAAATTTATTTGGATCCGTTTATAAAGACTTGGCCCAAGAACCTGATACATAAAAATTATGATCTTTCTAAATCATGCTTTGTGCTGTCAGCTATTTTCTTTATAATTTCATTCGTACTTATTTTATTCTCTACGGATGAAGTTTTTAGGCGCGTTTTAAGCGCCTTTTTCTTTTACCTGCATACTAGAAATTGAAACTTATTTATTTTATGCTATTATAGGGTAACAGAAAATAAACTAGATATATGGAACCGAACCAACTACGCAGCGAATTTTTAAACTTTATGGAGCAAAGGGGGCATAAGATAGTTCCTTCCAGTTCTTTGGTCCCTGACGACTCTTCTGTTTTATTGACAACAGCCGGAATGCAGCAATTTGTCCCT
This sequence comes from Candidatus Parcubacteria bacterium, assembly GCA_023137175.1. Classification (GTDB taxonomy): domain Bacteria; phylum Patescibacteriota; class Minisyncoccia; order Minisyncoccales; family JAGLPU01; genus JAGLPU01. The sequence goes on from JAGLPU010000020.1 coordinate 541, forward strand.
TATCTTTCCGGTAAAATAGAGCCCCCATATAAGAGGGCTTGTTCCGTGCAAAAATGCTTTCGCACCGGAGATATTGAAGAGGTGGGCGACAATACCCACCATACTTTTTTTGAAATGCTGGGTAATTGGTCTTTTGGGGATTATTTCAAGGAAGAAGCAATTAAAATGGCTTGGGAATTCTTAATAAATTTCTGCCATCTGGATAAAGAGAAGATCAGGATCACTGTTTTTAAAGGCAATGAAGATATTCCGGCTGACGAGGAAGCAATTAAATTGTGGGAAAAACAAGGAGTTAAAAAAGAATGGATCTTTAAGTTTGATATGGAAGACAATTTCTGGGGGCCCACGGCAAAAACAGGGCCTTGCGGACCCTGCTCGGAAATTCATTACGACAGAGGGAAAGAATTCGCCATCAGAGAATGCAGCATTAAAGGATGCGGACCCAACTGCAATTGCGGCCGTTTTGTGGAAATTTGGAATCTGGTTTTTATGGAGTACAATAAAGACGGAGGCTATCAGTTATTAAAACAAAAAAACATTGACACCGGAATCGGCTTTGAAAGGCTTGTTGCCATTTTACAGGAAAAGAATTCCGCTTATAACACAGGTCTTCTCCAACCTTTAATAAAAGAGTTGGAAAAGAAATCAGGGCAACAGTATGATTCACAGAAAAAGACTTTCCGAATTCTGGCTGATCATATAAGGAGCGCTTGTTTTTTAATCGCCGATGGAATTCTGCCCAGCAACCTAGACAGAGGATACATCTTAAGGCGAATTATCAGGCGTTTTATAAGATACGCTCGATTATTAAACTTAACAGGGAACTGGTACCTTTCTTTAATAGAAACGGTTGTTAATCTTTACGGAGAAACTTATCCTGAAATTAAAAATGGGAAAGAGAACATTATCACCGTTATTCAAAAAGAAGAGGAAAAGTTTGGCCGAGCTTTAGCCAAGGGATTAAAGGAACTGGAAAAATTGCAGCCGATTGACGGCGTAGTCAGCGGCTCAGAAGCTTTCTATATCTATCAAACATTCGGTTTTCCCATAGAAATGATAGAAGAAGAACTGGAAAAAAGAGACTTAACAGTTAACTCAAACGAATTTGAGTTAGAATCTAAAAAGCACCAAGATGTTTCCAGGGCCGGAGCGGAAAAGAAATTCGGCGGAGTAGGCATTAAAAATGCCCAAAACAAGGAAGAAGCAGCCAAATTAGCTCAACTACACACGGCTACTCATCTGCTTCACGCGGCTTTGCGTCAAGTATTGGGCGATCATGTGGGACAAATGGGTTCGGATATTAATTTTGAGCGGCTGAGATTTGATTTTTCCCACCAAGAAAAAGTCACTGCTGAAGAATTGAAAAAAGTGGAAGACTTAGTCAATGAAAAAATAGCTGAAAATATAAGCGTTAAAAAAGAAATAATGAGTTATCAAGAGGCTATTGTTTCAGGAGCATTGGCCTTTTTCAAGGAAAAATATCCGACAGAAGTGAATATTTATTCCATAAATTCTTTTTCTAAAGAAATTTGCGCCGGGCCTCATGCCAATGAAACCGGCAATTTGGGACACTTTAAAATAATTAAAGAACAATCATCAGGAGCCGGAGTAAGAAGAATTAAAGCTGTTTTAGAACAAGTATGAAATTTCCTTTTTTAAAAGCAAAAAAACAATATACTTTGATTTTGGATTTGGGCACGGAAGCAATAAAAGCTTTAATCGTGGAAAAAGGAAATAATGTTATCTTGGGATCTTCAAAAAACTATTTGACTTCTGACCTCTTGGAATTCAAAACTCTTAAAAAATCCATTCTTAGAGCGGGAACAGCAGCGCAAGACAAGGCTAAGGTGGCTCCAACAATAGTAACGCTGGGATTGCCGGCTGATATCCTAAAAACCAGGGTTTCATTTTCAAGCTATCGCAGAAAATTTCCAAAAACAACAATTAATCTCCAGGAAGAAAAAGATATATGCCAAAAAGCCATTGAACGAAGCAGAAGGGAAATCTGCCAGAGCATTTCTGAAAAATCCGGGATTTTGCCGGATGATATTCAGTTTGTTGATTTCAAAATCCTGGAAATAAAAATAGACGGGTATCAGACTTCAAGGCTTAATGGATTCAGTGGGCGAAATCTGGAATTTAGAATTTTAACGGTTTTCCTACCCAAACATATAGAAAAATACGGAAATTGCGGTTTTGAATTTCTATCAAAAAATATTCAAGATTTAGGCTGGAAAACAATACAAATAGCTTATCCCTTGCAAAATCTGATTAAAAACAATAAAGAGAGCAAGGCCCTTTACCTTGATGTCGGCGGAACTTTAACTCAGTTTGTGATTATAGAGAATGGAAATGCCAAAAAAATAGAGGAGTTTGCGATCGGAGGCGAAAATTTTTCACAAATTATCGCAGAAACTTTAGGAGTCAGTCTATCCAGGGCTAGAATTTTAAAGCATAAATATACAAAAAAACTTGTTTCAGAACCTACCAGGAATAAGATAAAGGAAATTCTTGCTCCTTGCGTTAATAATTGGTTTGAGACGCTAAAGTCAAAATTAGCGGCTGAAAACAGCTTGATTCCTGAAAACATACTGCTTTTCGGCGGAGGGAGCATATTACCTGATGTGGCTGAAATTTTAGAAGAAGGAGATTGGAATAATATTCATTTCTCGGGACCGATTAAAATAGAATATGTTTCTTCTAAATATATTGATCTAGGGCCAAGTGCTGACTCTGTCAGCCCTCAGTTTATTCCTTCTTTATTACTATGCAAAACAGAATTTTTAGACTTTACCGAATTTAATAAAAATATCTTCTAAATATGACCAATAAATTTTTAGACATAATTCCGCCGGGAACGCCTAAGGCTTTGTTTTCAAAAAAAGTTCCTCAAACTGCCAAACCAAATTCTTTTAAAAAAGGAATAATTATTTTTTTTACTGTTTTTTTAGGCTTGTTCTTGTTATGCCATTTTGTTTTCTCACAGGCAGAAGTAAAGATTTGGCCGAAAACGGAACTCTTGGAATTTAGTGAGACAATCACCGTGAGTGTAAAAACCGGGGATTTTGACTTTTCAGAAAAAACAATTCCAGGGCGGTTCTTTGAAAAAATTCAAAAAGACCAACAAAGCTTTTCTGCCAGCGAAATTTTCAGCAAAGAAGAAAAGGCCAGAGGAACTGTTAAAGTTTTCAATAAGCATAATCCGGCCAAATCTTTGAGTTTAATAGCCGGAACCCGCTTTTTGTCTTCAGATTCTGAAAAATACTTTACCGCCTCCGAAAAAATCTATATCCCGGCCGCAAAATACGAAGGAGGAAAGCTTGTGGCTCAATGGACAGAAGCAAAGATAGTCGCAATGGAACCGGGGGAAGACTATAATATCGGGCCGACCACATTTTCCATTCCCGGACTTGTCGGCACCTCTTACTATTACAGCACTTGGGGAGAATCATCTGAAAATATGTCAGGCGGAATAAACATGAAAAAGAAACGCATTTCCCAAAATGATTTGGACAACGCGCAAAAGGTTTTAACTGAGAAACTGCTAGAAGAAGTTGAATCCAGCTTAAGAAATAATATTTCTTCTGAGTTCATTTTATTAAAAGACGCTCTTACAAAAGAGATCACTGATAAATCTTCTCTGGCCGCTGCAGGCGCAGAGGTAGAATCTTTTATTTATGAAGCAGAGGCAATGGCTTCGGCATTGATATTCAAAAAGACCGACATAGAGCGGTTTGCTCAAGAACATATTCTTTCTCAAATTCCAAGCATTGAAAACAATGAAATCTTTTTGAAAGAGAAAAAACTGTTGCCCGAAAGTTTGACAATAAGCTATCAAGTTGAATCAATTGACTTGGAAAACGGTCAAATTATCTTAAATCTGGAATTTTCAGGAAAGGTTTATTCTGATGTTGATGAGGTAGTTCTTAAGCGGTCTTTTAGTAGAAAAAGCTTGCTTGAGATCAATACTTTTTTAGAAAATCAGCCGCAAATTATTAGATCAGAAACCAAATTCTGGCCTTTTTGGATCGGAAAAGCGCCTGACGAGCCAAAAAAGATCAAAATAGAATTAGAACTTGGGGTTGACTAATTTAATTAAATTTGTTAGCTTAAATACGCTAGATGAGAAAAAACAAAGATAAAAAAAAGAAACAAAATAATGTTCCTCCGGTTGAACCGGCTGAAAGGAAAGAAGGGATAGTATTAGAGGCTTTACCTGGCGCTCATTTTAAGGTAAAATTAGAAACCGGAGAGGAATTAATGGCTCATCTTGCCGGGAAACTAAGACTTTATAGAATTAAAATTTTGCCAGGGGACAAGGTAACACTAGAATTAAGCCCTTATGATATTGGTAAGGGAAGAATTGTATATCGGAAAAAATAGTTTCTATTGACGATAAGGTTTATATATATTATTATGAAAGTGCAAGCATCTGTTAAAAAAATTTGTCGAGATTGTAAAAGCGTCCGCAGAAAAGGACGAGTTTATATAATTTGTAAAAAAAATCCAAAACACAAACAAAGACAAGGATAAAGGTTGTTCTTAAACAGCCTGAAATAAAATCAAATTGTTTTGATTGTGAATTTTAATTATGCCACGTATCGCAGGAGTCAACATACCTGATAACAAACGAATAGAAATTGCTTTAACCTATATCTTCGGAGTAGGTTGTACTTCAAGCAAGAAAATTTTAGCTGAAGCAAAAATAGATCCTAATGTTCGAGCAATAAAACTGACCTCTGAAGAAATCAACCGATTGAAAGAAATAATCGTTAAAAATAATACAATTGAGGGAGAACTTAAAAAAGACAGAATGATGGCGGTTAAAAGATTAAAAGACATTAGTTGCTGGAAAGGAATGCGTCATGCAAAAAAGCTGCCGGTAAGAGGGCAAAGAACTAAAACTAACAGCAGGACTGTGAGAGGGAATATCAGGAGAACGGTAGGCTCAGGCAGAAAAGGCGCTCCAGCCCCTAAATAAAATTAATATTACACCAATATGGGCAAGAAACGTATAATAGCAAAAAGCGAAGAAGAGCTTATAAAGGAGAGAGATGCAGTCGATAATATTGTTAAGAAAGACAAGCAAACTAAAGCTAAAATAAGGACTCAAAACGGAAGAGTCTATATTGCTTCTTCTTATAACAATACTCTAATTACCTTAACGGATGTTCAGGGAAATGTTTTAGCTTGGAGCAGCGCCGGAACCATTGGATTCAAAGGATCTAAGAAAGCTACTCCTTTCGCCGCTTCCAAGGTGGTTGAAACTGTGGCTAAAGTTGCCGAGAAAATAGGAATAAAAGAGGTTCATGTATTAGTAAAAGGAATAGGCGGAGGCCGGGAATCAGCCATAAGATCATTAGCTGCCAAAGGCTTGCAAATTATGTCTATTGAGGATGTCACTCCGATCCCTCATAACGGATGTAGGCCGAAAAAACCAAGAAGAGTATAAAATTATGCAAAGTAATAAATGTAAAATTTGTCGCAGGCTAGGAACTAAACTCTTTTTAAAGGGAGATCGTTGCTTGACGCCTAAATGCGCTATGGTGAAAAAACCATATAAACCGGGAGAACCAAGCAAAAAAAGAGGTCGCAACATTTCTGAATACGGGAAAGAATTGGCAGAAAAACAAAAACTTAAAAATTGGTATAATTTAAGCGAAAAACAGTTTTCTAATTATGTAAAAGCTGTTTTAGCTAAAAAGGGCAAATCAAAAAATCCGGTTTTGGTATTGATCCAAAAACTGGAAGGCCGTTTTGATAATGTGATCTTCCGCTTAGGATTTGCCTCTTCCCGCACGAAAGCGCGCCAATTGATTTCCCATTATCATTTTTACGTCAATGGAAAAAGAATGAATATTCCTTCTTGTCAAATAGTAAAAGGCGACAAGATCAGCATCAACCCTTCGTCTATGAAAAAAACAGTCATGATAGAACTGGCAAAAAATATAAAAAAATACGAAACTCCTGCTTGGCTTAGACTTGATAAAGAAAAAGTGGAAGCTGAGATGATCGGTCAGGCTTCAATGGAAGAAGCTCTTCCTCCTTCTGAAGTATCAACAATTTTTGAATTTTATTCACGATAAAATTAAAAGGTTGAAGCGCCAGCTAATTTATTCTGTTGCTTCCAACTTAATATTATGATTCCTTTACCTCTTATCCCAAAAATAACAGAACAAAAAGACAACCAGGCCACTTTTGAAATTGAAGCCCTGTATCCTGGTTATGGAACAACAATCGGCAATAGCTTGCGTCGAGTTTTGCTTTCTTCTTTATTGGGAGCGGCAGTGACCGAAGTAAAAATCAAAGGTGTTCAACACGAATTTTCCACAATTCCGGGAGTTTTAGAGGATATGGTTTCCGTTTTAATGAATCTAAAACAACTAAGATTCAAAATCCACGGTGACGAACCGCAAAAAGCTCAACTATTAATAAAGGGAGAAAAAGAAATAAAAGGTTCAGATTTTAAATTGCCAAGCCAAATAGAGCTGATAAATAAAGACGCTCATATTCTTGCGATAACCGACAAAAAGACAGAAATAGATATGGAAATTGTGGTTGAAAAAGGAATAGGTTACGAATTGGTGGAAAGAAGAAAAAAAGATAAGCTGAAAGTGGGAGTAATCGCTTTAGACGCTATTTTTACTCCAGTTAGGAAAATAAGCTACAAAGTTGAAAATATGAGAGTGGGAGACAGGATTGACTTTGACCGTTTGATATTAACAATTGAAACTGACGGAACAATTACTCCGACAGAAGCCTTTGTGCAAGCATCTGAAACCTTAAAAGCAAACTATTCCTTGTTTGCCGACACATTCAAGAAAATTAAAACAGAAAAGAAAACAGAGAAAAAAGCCAAAGAAAAAAAAGAAACATCAAAAGACGGTTTGGAAGATTTGAAACTCTCCGGAAGAACTTTGAACGCTTTAGTTAACGGCGGCATTAAAACTGCCGAGGCAATAGCTGAAAAAGAAGAAAAAGAGATTTTAGAATTGGAAGGAATGGGCAAAAAAGGAGTTGAGGAGATAAAGAAAGCTTTAAAAAAAATAGGATTAAGCCTGAAATAAACGAATATGCGTAAACGAACCAAGGGCAAAAAATTTAATAGAAAAAGAGACCAAAGAAAAGCTTTTTTCAAAGCGTTGCTTCGAGGTTTAGCTTTGCACGGCAAGATCAAAACTACTGAAAGCCGGGCAAAAGAAATCAGGCCTTTAATGGAAAAGTTCATAACTATTGCGAACAAAAAGGATGGAAACGATTTAGCTAAGCGCAGAATGCTGGCCCGTTCTTTTTCTCCGGAATTAGTGAAAAAAATAATGGCTGAAATAGCCCCGAAATACAAAGAAGGAAACGGGGGATACACCAGAATAACCAAACTGGGCCAAAGAACATCAGACGGAGCAAGAATGGCAATAATAGAATTAATCAACTAATATGGAACGAAAAACACACACAATTGACGCTTCAGGCAAGATTTTAGGCAGGCTGGCAGTAGACGCCACAAACATACTGCGGGGAAAGAACAGACCCGACTATGTTCCTAATCAGGATATTGGCGATTTTGTTATTATAAAGAATGTTTCCCAAATGAAATTCAGCGGGAAGAAAGCTGAACAAAAGATCTACTATCATCACTCAGGATATCTTGGCGGAATGAAAAAGACTCCGTTAGAAAGACTTTTCAAAAAAAATCCAAAGGAAGTTTTAAAAAAAGCTGTTTACGGGATGTTACAGAAAAACAAACTGCGCGATGAACAAATAAAACGTTTAAAATTTGAATAATGGAAAACAAAAAAACCACAACTAAAACAAAAAAGGCAACACCTAAGAAAGAAGTTGAAGAAACAATAGTTGAAGCTGTTGAGAAGGAAGAAGAAAATATTGAAGAAGAAAGCACGGAATTGGGACTGTCTGATAAGTCAAAAAAGTATATTGAAGCAATCGGCAGGAGAAAAACAGCAACGGCCAGAGTAAGAATTTGGACCAAAGGGGACAAGGAAATATTGATCAATGACAAACCCTATAAATCATACTTTAGCGTTCCTGAACTGCAGCAGACTATCACGGCTTCTTTGGAAAAGATGAAGTGTGTAGATAAATTTAGAGTTTCAATCAAGGTAAAAGGAGGAGGAATCTTTTCTCAAGCAGAAGCGGTCAGACACGCTATTGCCAGAGCTTTAGTTAAGTTCAATCCGGAGTTTCGTAAAAGGCTTAAAAAGGCCGGGCATTTGACCAGAGACCCTCGGATGAGGGAAAGGAAGAAATTCGGCCTCAAAAGAGCTCGTAGAGCCCCACAATGGAAGAAGAGATAGAGAAAGAGCAGCCGCTAGGCTGCTTTTTGTTTTATAAAAAAAGAACAGCCTTGTGGCTGCTTTTCTAGATGTTCAATTACTTCAGAGGTTCTTCTTTTATCAAGATGGTAGAAATTTATACCACCTTCCGAATATATTATATCTTTGACTTTTTTCCTGTATGTTCTGACAGCTGCAATGCTGGAATAATTTCCAACTTCTTTGATCGCCTCCAAAAGATCATTTCTTGTTCTCATCGTGTCTGCTGACATAACGATATCGTCCCACAAAATCATTTTTTCAAAAAAGCTGACATCTTTTTTCCGTGGGTTTCTAGTTATAATGTCTATAAAAGACCCTGTTATGTATAGCTTTTGTTTTATTTTTCCGGTCTTTTCTAACATCAACAATTTTTTTATCAGCAAGAATTTGTTCGTTCCCAGTAACTCTCTCTTCAGATTTATAACTGTACATGCAGCTAAATCATTTGGCGCATTCAATATCTTTGCAACGACATCTTCTAAATTTTCCATATCTTCAATCTCTTCCAATTTCTCCATAATATTTTCCACAGTATCACCTTTTTCTTATTTTAATGAACTAATCATCATCTCTTCTTATAACACACCCAGATAGTTTGTCAAGGAAATTACTCTATAATTTCTTCTGACTGATAAAGAATGCCTTTACTGAGAATATACAATTTTTTGTCATTGGAATTAAAAAGGAATTTCAATTCTTGAAATTTAGCCAAGTCATAGATATTTATCTTGTCCCTGTCATCAATCTCAGTCACTTTTATATTATCTCCATTATTAAATATTAGATAATGGGAATTAAGCCAGAAAACCTGGCCAATCTTTTCGGAAAAACGGGTTAGAAATAGGGATGTTCCTTTTTGTCTAACCGGCTGTTCTTGAATATCCTCCAAGAAAAAAACCCAAAGTTCATGATTTTTTGCATAAACGATCTTTTTATTGTCAGGAGACAGCTTTAGAAAGTTTACTGATTTTGCCAGTTCAACAAAAGATTTCGAAAAAAAATCAAAATAATAAGTAGTTTCTCCTTCTTCTAAGAAAATATTATTGTTCAAAATTTCCAAGCTGCGCCCAGTCTCTGTTTCTAAAATAAAAGGAATGCTTGATAATTTCTTTTGAGTATTTAAAGTCAAATCGCTGCTAAATAAATGTCCTGTTTGGTCAAAATAATAAATATTTTTGCCTGAAGTTTGATAAATTAATATTTCTTCCGACAACAATGATGTTTGCCGAGTGGTTAAATCAGCTTGACATAATTTTTCTTTTTCAAGAAAAAACACTTTCAAGGAATTCTGCGGATTAAAAGATACTGCTTCTGCTGTCGGCGGCAAAAAATCAAGAGAAATTAAGCTAGTGGTTGGCCTGTTCAGGTCTATAATAAAATGTTTTATCTGTTCTTTCAGACCCAGTTTAAGCAAAATTCTCTTAGAATCAGGGGACAGCTCTAAATCAAGCAGTTCTGATTCATATCTTGAAATTTCTTCTTCTTTCACTAAATGGCTTTTGACTTCCTTGCCCAGATCAAAAAGCTTCAGGCTCCAGCCCTGCTCACCGTTTTCTTTTGAGACTATTTTTTTATTATTTGGCAGCAGCCAAATATCTTCAGCGCCCTGGAATAAAACATTAAACTCCGGATTTTCAGGAATCAGAGTAATATTTTTAGCTTCAATCACTTGTTGTTTTTCTATGGTCAAATTCTTTTCCCAATTAAAGTAACCGTCCTTTTTAACTTCTAGCCTATATTCCCGAGGCAAAAGGTTTTGGATTAGTACTGAATTTAAAAGAAAATTAGTCTTTTTAACCATTTTTTGGTCTACGCAAACTTTAACAGAAGAAGGAGATATGTTCAGAAAAAGCCCTCCTACTTGAACAATCTTTTTATTCTCAAAGTCGTAACGATATCCTTGAGAATAAAAAACCGCTAGGGGAGCCGCCAGAAGAAATAATAGAATCAAAGCGGAAAATAGAATAATTTTAGTTTTTCTATTCATTACCTTATTATACTTATTACCGAACTTAAATCAATTCAAAAGCTTGACTGACCAGCGGATTTCTGTTCTAATTAAAAAATCAAATGTTCATTGATAATAAAATACGAGGTGGAAAACATGAGTGAAGAAAAAAGCACTAGGCTGCAGAAGGGATATTGGTTTGACAATCCCTTTAAAATTGGACAAAAAAGAGCTGAAATATTCTCTGATTTGTATATAAACCGCACAAGGCTGACTTTGGAAAAAGACAATTTTCATCCTGAGGTTATTGTGGAATTCTATCTCAATCAGCCAAATGCTACTTATAGGATAGATGAAGCACTGGCTCTTCTCAGAATTGGAACTGGTTTTTTTAAAGAAGATAAATTTGTTGATAGCTGGGGAAAGCTTATTGTTAAAGCTCTCTATAACGGAGAAAAAGCAAAAATTGGAGAACCAGTGATAATTGTTGAAGGAGATTATCAACACTTTTGCCATTTAGTGCCGATCGCTCAAAAAATTTTAGCGGGACGCTTTGAAATAACCGAAGCCATAACCAGAGATGGCATACAACTCCCCATATATTATTGCCGTGACGATTTGAACAAAAAGTCACTGGAAGAAACAATAAGATGGGGAATAGTGCCTGAAGACCTTATTACTGTTTATGGAAGCGCGGCAATAGCGGCAAGCAAGTTTATTACATCGTCTAGTGTCAGCATAATCCCTGTTGTTTCTTTAGACAAAAACTGCATTAACGCCGCTTATAAGATCACTCGAATGACGGCGCAACAGCAATGGGGAGTCTGTTTCAAGAAAATGGATGAAATAGAAATTTCCGACCTGAATTTAATTAAAAAATTCAGGAAAAAATTGGACAAAAGTAGTTTTGGTTGGGTTAAAATAATGCTTTTGACAGGACTGTCGGGATTAAAAAATCCAAATGTTCTTAAAGCAATAAAAGCAAAACAATTCCCAATTGATGTCGTCGGTTTAACCGATTATTCTGCATCCTACGAATATAACTCAAGGATAGTCCCTATAAATGGAAAACCTAAATATATAGAAAACCCACGGTTAAAGATCGTTAAATAAAACACACCAAGGCAATTGCCTTGGCTTTTTTTGACAAATCAGGAAAAATATGTTTTAATTAGCGTAATGAATAGAGATAAGCTGGAAACTTCAGCTTATCAGTGAAGCTCATTAAAAATCAAAGGTGATGAAGATGAAAACAGATACTATTGCAAGAATGGAAAAAGCGATTGCAACAAGAGAGCAAAAAGAGAAAGAATTAAAAGAGAATATAGTAGAACCAGATCAAAAAGCAAAAAAAATGCTACCGTATTTCCAAAAAGAATATGATTGTATAAAGAAGTGCCGAGAGAAAGAGTTTCTGTCAGGTTTAGATACAGAAGTCTCTAGGTATTATAAAAATATAAATAGCGTGGTTCTTAAGACAAAATACTGTTCTCTGCTCATAAAAATATTGTATGATGTGGGAGCAACGGCAGTGATAAACGGCGTATGCCGTCAAACAGAAGACTTGGCAAAGTCTTTCAGAAACCAAGAGGCTTTCTTAGAAATAGTATATGCACACGGGTTTTTATTAATGGAATATAATCCGCCAGCAGCCAAAGATGTTTTTCTAAGAATGAGCGAAGTAGTCGGGGACATCAAGAAGGCTACTCCAAAAACCTTTCAGCTTATAGGGGATATTTCAAAAAATTTGGCAAAGATATTCTCTAAGGAGGGATCTGATCAAGCCAGAATGTACCTTAGGATAGCAGAGATATACCACAAGGAAGCCAAAATCCTAAGAACCCAGAAAAAGTAGCTTGTCATAAAGATAAAAGCATTTAGCTTGCGTCAAGAATTCTTGGCGTTTTTTTTTGACAAATCAGGAAAAATATGTTTTAATTAGCGTAATGAATAGAGATAAGCTGGAAACTTCAGCTTATCAGTGAAGCTCATTTAAAATCAAAGGTGATGAAGATGCAAGAAAAAATCAAAACGACAGTTGGAGTAGCAGTAGGAATTTTTAACAATAACGGAGAGTTATTGTTAAAAAGAAGAAAACAAATCCCGTCAATTACCAAAGAAAGTTACTACGGATGTTGGGAGCTTCCACTGATAGCTGTCCCAGAAACAAAGGAAAAGAAAATACCGTACAACTACTTGGGCTTAGTAGTGAAGAGAGAAATTAAAAAAAGATGGGGAATTGATATCTTTCTAGATCCAATACCGGCCCTTTATCCGACAATGTTCAAAACTCCGGCCGGAGACTATGATCTGGCGATGATCACTGTTGTCGAAGCAATGATAATGGAGCTGCCAGAATCCATTGAAATAAAATGGGTTTCTCCCTCTGATCTCAATCTGTTGGCAGTGAAATTTGTTCCCGCAAAAATGGATAAAGGTAAGATCATAAAAAACGGAGAAGGGCTGTTGAGCGGAAAGAAAAGGCAGTTTCATATGGCTTTGAAAGCGATCAAGGTCGGATCCCCTTTCCCAGAATACAGGAGAACAGCCAACGAATTTCTCATAAGAGAACAAATATAATAAAAAGCAATTAGCTTGCGCTAGGAATTTATTCTTGGCGTTTTTTATTTAAATAATGTAATATATAATTATGGAATTTACTTTACCTAGAATCCAAAAGATTACCAAATATGCGACTGTTTCGCATTTTCTTTTGATGTTTGGCTATAAGTTTTTCTCTCTGTTCTTTCCTTTGTTTTTAATAGCTAAAGGATTTTCTCTGCCGGAAGTGGGTTATGCTTATCTTTTATTGTATGTGCCGATCGCTCTTTTTTCGCCGGTAGTCGGCTTTTTAAATCACAAAATAAATCCGGCTATTCTGGCCGCAGCCGGCATTCTCGGTTATGGAGCCTATTCTCTGGGAATGATCTTTATCCAAGAACAATATTTATTCTATTTTCTGCAAATCTTACTGGGAATCTCAGCCGCATTTTTTATGGTTTCTTTTCGGGCAATTTTAATAGGGCTACCTTTGGAAAACTATAATCGGTCTTTTGGCTGGTTTTACTCAGCTCCATCTTATGCCGCTGTTTTGGCTCCACTGATAGGCGCTGTAATCATTTGGCAGTTTGGTTTTGTTGGCGTTTTCACGGTAAGCCTATTTTTTCATCTTTTCAATGCTGTTTTTTGCTTCACTTACTTAAGAAAACCATCGGCAAGCCTAGTTGATAACGGCTTTAGTTTCCTGCAGTTTATGGGAAATTACCAGAAATCAATATTCAAAATTTTTAAGAAAGCTATTCTTCCTTTTGTGCTTATTTCTTTCTCCACTTTATTTCTAGCAGGTTTTTACCGAGCATTTTTTCTTTTATTCCTAAAAGATATTGGCTGGGAACAAAACCAGGTTATTTTGTTCTGCTCTTTGCTTCCTTTAGTATTTCTGCCGGTGTCTTTGTTGATAATTAAAAGGCTTAAAAAGCGAGAGGGAAACAGCAATATTATAAAAGGAGGCTTAATTGTTGCCGTATTTTCAATTCTATTCGGACTATTTGGAATGGTTTTAAACGCTCTTGTCTTTTTTAAAATATCAATTATAACAGCGGCTGTTATTTTGGCTTTGATGATTGGAAAATCTATTGGCGACTTTATAGCTAATTCCGGACGCAGCAGCCTGCTTTCTAGAAAATTAAAAGAATACCCCGAAGAAGCCGGAGCCATAGACACAATATTCGCTCCTTTGGGAGCCGGAATAGGCTCTCTTGTCGCCGGCTTAGCTATTGGTTTTCTGGATTTTAGCCTATTATTTATCCTTGGCGGAGCTATTGTTTTGGCAACAGTTATGCTAGGAAAACGGCTGATTAAGATTTGACAAATAAAGAAATCTGTTCTAAAAAGACGGCAAGGCTGAAAACTCAGCTTTTAAACAGGTTCGTTAAAAAAGGGGTGTTGCAATATGGAAAAAAAAGAAAGAGATGTGGCTGAATTAAAGGAATATGCCGAAAAAATAAATAATGTACTGGAAACAGTTTTCAAAACGCTAGAAAGAGATTACATTGGAGAATGGCATATGGAATATAGAGAAAAGTCTTATCATGCCGGGGAATTATCAGAACATGCTACTATTGGACGGGATACTCCGAAAGAAGTATTAACACCTGTCTCTTCGATATTTCCAGGCAAGGAACTAACTTTGATTTTAACAAGAAATACGCGAGACCAAATTGGAAAAGCAGTATGGAAAATTTCTTCCGGATGGCCTTCTGACGATCTGAAAAAAATCATAAAAGATGCGTTAAAAAGTCAAGGATTGGAACTAGAAGACAATAAAATACTAAGTGTAGAACCAGAAAAGCTTTTGCCCCGATAAACTTATTTGCCTAACCGAAACGGTTAGGCGTTATTTTTTGACAAAAACACAAATCTGTTCTAAAAAGACAGCAATCAGTTTTTTTAAAATATATATAAGGGGTGAGTTGATGGAAAGAACAATGCAGAAAAAAATAGAAATAATCTTTGAAGAAATGAAAAAGAATTTGGACAATACAAGCAAAGCTGGCATCTATCTGGTATTTTATACAAGTCTGACAAATAGAATCATGTTTAGAAAAAACTCTTTCGGGCAATGGAGACTTCCTGACACAAAAGCGGTAATTAACAACTTTGAAGATATAGAGCCTGAAACAATCATTGATTCTCTGGAAAAAGGATTAGTAAAAGATGTGGGATGGAAGCTGGAAGAGTTGCCTGAGTCAACAAATATCGTAATTGATTCTTCGGAGCCCGTGGCTGTTATAATTTTAACAGACCTTAAAAACCATATAAATACGGAAGAAAGATTTGCCAACTTCGTTAAAAATAAAAAATTAAAGTTTTTTTCGCGGCAAAAGATCATTAAAGTGGAAAAAGAGCCGGATGAATTTATCAAAAAAGCTTTTAGAGCAATTATCGCCAGGTCGCCAAAGTCCTGGCTTTTTTTTGCGTAAAATTTATCTTCCTAGAGTTTGACAAGCCTTCTGATTTTTAATAGAATAAACAAACAATGACAGAGAAATTTATTATCCAAGGCGGGGAAAAACTTGAAGGAACAATTGACGTTAGAGGATCAAAAAATGTCACCTTTCCGGTTTTAGCCGCCACTCTTTTAAGCAAGGAAGAATGTATAATCAGCAACATACCTTTGATTGAGGATGTTTTTCGCATGATTGAAATACTGGAAAGCATGCAAGTCAAAATTATATGGAAAGGGAAGCGAACTTTAAAGATTAACGCCAAAGACCTGGATCCAAGCAAGATCAAAAAAGAAATAGTGCGCAAATTCAGAGGCTCAATTCTGCTTATCGGCCCTTTATTGGCTCGCTTTGGAGAAGTTGAATTTCCACACCCCGGAGGATGTATCATCGGAGCCAGACCGATTGAAACTCATTTAGACGCTTTTTCCCAACTGGGAGTGGAAATCACTCCGAAAGCCAAAACTTTCAAGTTTAAATTCAAGAGAGAGAACCTTACGGAAGATAAAGAAGTGGTTTTAAATGAATTCAGCGTGACAGCAACGGAAAACATTATGCTCTTTGCCAGCAATCTCACTAAGAAGGTTACCATTAAAATTGCTGACAGTGACTACCAAATTCAGGAATTGGCAAAAGTGTTGAAAAAAATGGGAGCGAAAATCAAAGGAGCGGGCACGCATACGATAACTATCCAGGGAGCGAAAAAGCTGAAAGGCGTAAAGTATAAGATAATTGGCGACCCTATTGAGGCCGGGACCTTTATCTTAATGGCAGCCGCTGTTAAAGCGCCGATCACTGTTAGGAACGCAGAACTGGGGTATCTTGAATTCTTTTTAAAAAGATTAAAAGTATTTGGCGTTCCTTATGAAATTATAGATAAAAAAACCATTAAAATTAAGCCTTGGGAAACTTTGAAAATAGATAAAATCCAGAGTCTGCCTTATCCGGGAATGCCTTCTGACCTGCAGTCGGCTTTTGGAGTTTTATCCACCCAGGCAAAAGGCTCAACTTTGATCCATGATCCTTTGTACGAAGGCCGATTGAAATATTTGGAAGGATTGATCAAAATGGGAGCCGACATAATTTTTGCCGACCCTCATCGGGCGATCGTTAACGGCCCAAGCCAGCTTTACGGCTCTGATCTAGGAGTTTTTGACCTAAGAGGAGGCGCAGCCCTAATTGTCGCCGCTTTGATCGCTGAAGGAGAATCAACTATTAACAATGTTTATCAGGTTGATCGGGGATACGAAAGAATAGAAAAAAGGCTGCAAAAACTGGGAGCAAAGATTAAAAGAGTTAAGAGTTAAAATAAAATATGTTTTCAAGAAAAATTGGCATTGATTTGGGAACGGCTAATTCTTTGGTTTTTGTCCCTAAAAAAGGAATAGTTTTGCAGGAACCATCAGTAGTTTCTGTTTCTTTTGAAGAAAATAGAATTTTGGCGATTGGCACGGACGCAAAAGAAATGATGGGACGCACTCCTGACACTATCAGGGTTTACCGACCCTTAAAGGACGGAGTTATCGCTGATTTCAGGGTGACTCAGGCCATGCTTAGGCATTTTATCATAAAAACTGCCGGGTTTTTCAAATTCATTAAGCCTGAATTAATGGTGGCTGTTCCAGCCGGAATTACTTCCACTGAAAGAAGGGCGGTGATTGAAGCCGGAATTGGCGCGGGAGCCAAGGCGGTTTATTTGGCTAAAGAGCCAATTTTAGCCGCTATTGGAGCCGGCGTTCCCATAAACGCTTGTTCCGGCAATTTAATCATTGATATTGGCGGAGGAACTGCTGAAATAGCGGTAATCTCTTTGGGCGGCATCGTTGCTTCCGAGTCAGCCAGGGTTGCCGGGGATAAAATGAATATGGCTATAGAAAACTATATCAAGGAAAAATACAATTTGGCCATAGGCACCCAAACAGCGGAAATGATCAAGATAAAGATCGGCACGGCAATACCCTTGAAAGAAGAAAAAAGCATTGAAATAAGGGGCAGAGATCTAATTTCCGGACT
Organism: Candidatus Parcubacteria bacterium; assembly: GCA_023137175.1. Classification (GTDB taxonomy): domain Bacteria; phylum Patescibacteriota; class Minisyncoccia; order Minisyncoccales; family JAGLPU01; genus JAGLPU01. Next base: position 17,841 of record JAGLPU010000020.1, read on the forward strand.
GCCAAAGAACATTAAGATAACTTCCAACGAAACTTGCGAAGCAATCTCTGAGGTTTTAGACGAAATTATCCAGACAATCAAGCTGGTATTAAGAAAGACTCCGCCGGAACTCTCGGCAGACATCATGGATAAAGGAATGGTAATCTCAGGAGGCGGAGCCTTATTAAGAGGTATTGCCGAGCTTGTTGCCAAGAATACAGGCGTGCCTTGTTTCTTATCTAAGGACCCGTTGCTTTGCGTTGCCAAAGGGACAGGGGCGGTGTTAGATAATTTAGATATTTATAAGAAAAGCGTAATGAGCAAAAAATGATCTTAGGCCATAAAAAACAGCAGCAGTTTTTAAAAAAATCAGCCGAATTAGATAGAATTTCCCATGCTTACTTATTCCACGGCCCCAGCCATTTAGGAAAAAAAACCATAGCTGTTGAGTTTATTAAGCTGATCAACTGCCAGAACCCTAATAAGCCCTGTGGGAAATGCCGTTCCTGCGAAGACATTCAAAAAAACGCTTATCCTGATTTGACTGTTATAGAGCCCGAAGCAAGGACTGCCTCCAAAGGAGGCTCGCTCCCCGGAAGGGAGATCAAGATTGGTCAAATTAAAAAACTGCAAAAGGAACTTTCTCTTTGTTCTTATCAAGCTAAAATCAAAGCGGCAATTATTAATAAAGCCGAATGCATGAATCAAGAAGCTCAAAATTGCTTTTTGAAAACTTTAGAAGAACCAAAAGGGAAGACTCTTTTAATCTTAATAGCCGAACATCCCGAAACGCTCTTGCCAACCATTCTTTCGCGAATGGAGAAAATCAAATTTTCCACTCTGTCTTATCAAGAAATTGAAAAACATCTTCTAGCCCTGGGAGCTGAAGAAAAGTTGGCTCAAGAGATCGCTTTAATCTCTGAAGGAAGGCCGGGAATCGCTATTGAACTTTTTTCCAATCCTCAACGGTTAGCCGAACAAAAACAAAGGATAAAAGAAATAATGCGCTTAGTTTCCGCTGATATCTCTTTCCGCTTCCAGTACGCAAAAACTTTAGCCCAAAGCCCCGAAGATCTGCCAAAAGTTTTGGATATTTGGACCAGATGCTTTAGGAACGCGCTTTTGGCAAAACTGGAAGTAAAAGAATTTTCAACAACCAATTTTAAAAATTATTCCGTGATCAAATTAAAAAATATTCTTAAAACTCTTCAGATCATAAGGGATTTAATCGCAAAAACCAATGCCAATCCCAAATTGGCGTTGGAAATGCTGATGATCGAGTTGTAATTATATCCAATAATCTGCTATATTAAACTATAATATATAAATATTAGTATAATATTAATTAAACGATTGTGAGAATTTTACAACAGCCAGAAACAATCTTTCCTAAAAAAAATAGGAAAGTTCTTTCTAAATCTTTTACTTTAATTGAACTTTTAGTAGTTATAGCCCTGATCGGTTTATTGGCTTCTATTGTTTTGGTTTCCCTTCAGGATGCCACTGCCCATGCCAGAGATAGTAAGAGGGATGCTGAAGCAGGAGAAACAAACAGTACTTTAAGGAAAACCTTGGAAGTGTATCACAGTGTTCATGGAACCTATCCCCATAATGAAGATACGGAAGGAGATGTTGGCTGCTGTATAGAAGACAACGATGCTATTAAGCTTGATCTAGCTCCATATATCACTGATATACCAGAGGATCCTAGATATAATCCTAATGACCCTAAAGAAGATCACGATCTAAGCAAGTATTGCTACCGTTACAAGACGGTGAACGGGGGAGAGGATTATAAGATAAGGGTTAACTATGAAAGAACAGGCACTAAAACAATTGCTTCTTGGGGAGGGGGAGACATAGACTATGATGCGACAGGAGGACCATCGGGTCATGCTTTACAATTTGATGGAAATGATCATATTGATTGTGGAGGCCATTTGAGTTTGAACCTCACTAACGAGATGACGGTTGAAGCATGGATCTATGTTGCAACAATAGATGGTTTTGGTTATTCAATTATGGAAAAAGCTGTCTTTGAGAAAGACAGTAGATTGCAATATAGTTTATATCTCTTATCTGCCTCCGACGCTAGGTTTACAGTTCACAAAGGTGGTTCTGATTTTTTTGCTTCTTCAGATAGCTATCCCTTAGATACATGGACACATATTGTGGGTAGATATGATGGGAGTGAAGTATCTATCTGGCTAAACGGCGTTAAACAACCGATAACCAGTACTGTTGCTCCTCCGCTTGATAGCGGAAATGATGCGCTTCTATTTGGCAAATCAATTTTATTCAACCTTCCATTCAAGGGAATAGCTGACGAAATCCGAATATATAATAGAGCTTTAAGCCCTGAAGAAATAACAGAACACCATAATGGCACTTTCTCTAATGAAACAGGATTAGTGGGACTTTGGCATTTTAATGAAGGGGTAGGCGACACAACAGCTGATGATTCTGGCAATGGAAGCAATGGAAATTTTTTTCCCGCTTGCCCTGATTGTCCGGGCTGGATTACTCTTTAATTTATTTGGCGTTATGTGGACGCAGAGCATTAGCTCCGATTTTTATTTGTTTTCTTTAATCTTCTTTGCTATATTAAAATATAATATATAAATATAAAGTAAAATTATGTCTTATCAAGAAATCATAGATAAAATTAAACCGGAGTGTGATAAAGTAGTCAGCTTTTTGGAACAGGAAATGAGCAAGATCCGAACCGGCCGGCCTTCTCCTTCTTTAGTGGAAAATATAGTGGTTGAATGCTTTGATCAAAACATGCCCTTAAAACAATTAGGAACGATAACTTGTTCCGGAGCAAGAGAACTGGCTATCCAGCCATGGGACAAATCATATGTTGAGGCAATCCAAAAAGCTATTTCCCGTTCAAATACCGGAGCTTCTTCTGTTTTAGACCAAGATATTGTCAGAGTGAAATTTCCTCCTTTAACCGAAGATTACCGCAAGAGCTTAATCCGTGTTTTAGCTGAGAAAAAAGAAGACGCCCGCAACACTATCAGACACCACAGAGAAGAAGCATGGAAGCAAACGCAAACCGGATTTCAGGCCGGAGAGATCAGGGAAGATGATAAGTTCAAAGCAAAAGACAAGCTGCAAGAATTGGTTGACGAGTATAATAAGAAAGTTGAAGAGATGTTGAAGAAAAAAGAAGAAGAAATTCTAGAATAATATGATTTCCATTATTTTTCTAGTTTTTATTTCCATAGTCGGTTTGCTGGCGCTGCACGAATTCGGACATTTCATTACAGCAAAAAAATTCGGCATAAAAGTTGAAGAGTTCGGCATTGGCTATCCGCCAAGACTCTTTGGCAAAAAATTTGGCGAAACTCTTTATTCGGTAAACTTGCTGCCTTTTGGCGCTTTTGTCAGTATTCCAAGTATGGAAGGAGGAAAAGGCGATGACCCTAACAGTTTTTGCCAAAAACCCATCTGGCAAAGAGGTTTGGTTCTTTTTGCCGGCGTAGCCATGTTTTGGTTCATTGCCTGGATTATTTTTTCCGCTATAATGATATTAGGAGTGCCCACGGCCATAGACGATGACGCTCAAGGCAATTTTAGCAACCCGGAAGTAAAGATCATTGCCGTGGCTCAAGGATCTCCGGCTCAAGAAGCCGGAATCAGTTTGGGCGACACTATTAAAGAGATTTCTGCCGGGGAAGCGCAATTTTCAATCAATAGAGTTGACGAAGTTCAAGAATTAATTGAAACACATAAGGGAGAAGAAATTACTTTGACTATCCAAAGAGGAGAAGAAATAAAAGACATCTCTTTGGTTCCCAGAATCCAGCCGCCTGAAGGAGAAGGGGCGATCGGAATATCCCTATCAAGGGTGGCAATGGTAAAGCACTCTTGGTGGACAGCTCCTTTCAAGGGAATGGAAGCCACCTATAACACTACTCTGGCGATCATTGACGGTTTTGCCACGGCAATATCAAGAGCTATTGGAGGCCTTCCCAGCGGAGTCCAGTTTATGGGGCCCATTGGCATTGTTTCCTTAATGGGACAAGTGGCTCAAATAGGCATTATTTACTATTTACAGTTTATCGCCATAATTTCCATTCATTTGGCTATTTTCAATTTACTGCCTATCCCGGCGATAGACGGAGGAAGAATTTTCTTCTTGGGCATTGAGAAAATGAAAGGCAGCCCTATCAATCAAAAGATCGAACAAAAGATCAATAACGGATTCTTTATTCTGCTTATTATCATCATGATTTTAGTAACTTTTAAAGATATTCAAGCATTACTCTGATATGTTTAATAAACTTTTTTCATATTTATCACAAGATATTGCCATTGACTTGGGAACAGCCAACTCCCTGGTTTATGTCCGCGGAGAGGGAATTGTTATTGCCGAACCTTCAGTTGTGGCTATTAACAAAAAAACAGGCCAGGTTTTGGCCATTGGCAATGAAGCGAAAAAAATGGTTGGCAAAACTCCATCTCATATTGTGGCGACCCGGCCATTGGTAAAGGGAGTGATCTCTGATTTTGAAGTCACTGAACAGATGTTGAGGTATTTTATTGAGAAAGCGCAAAAAAAGAGATTTCTTATCGGGCAGGCTCCAAGAGTGATTATCGGAATTCCTTGCGGCGTGACCGAAGTGGAAAAAAAGGCGGTTCAGGACGCGGCAAAATCAGGCGGAGCCAGAGAAGTTTTCTTGATTGAACAGCCTATGGCCGCCGCCATCGGCGCGAGGCTGCCGGTTCAGGAAGCAGGAGGCAATTTTATCGTTGACATTGGAGGAGGAACAACGGAAGTGGCGGTTATTTCTTTGGGAGGCCTGGTATTGGCAAAAAGCCTGAGAATTGCCGGAGACAAGCTTTCCGAAGATATTATTTATTTCGGACAAGAAGAATATAAGCTGCTGATAGGTGAAAGAACTGCTGAAAACATAAAAATTAACCTTGGCTCAGCTTATCCGGTAAAACAAAAAAAAGAAATGCCTATGAGAGGCAGAAATCTAGTTACGGGACTGCCGGAAGAAATCTCAGTTTCTGACGTGGATATCCGCCGAGCCATGGAAAAATCAGTAAAACAGATCGTAAACGCGATAAAAGCCACTGTAGAAGAAACCCCTCCCGAACTGCTGGCTGACATTATGTCCAGAGGAATACATCTTGCCGGAGGAGGAGCATTATTAAGGGGATTGGATTCTTTGATCTCCAAAGAAACCAAAATTCCCTGCAAGATCATTGACGACCCTTTGACCGCAGTTGCGAGAGGAGCGGGAATGGTTTTAGAGAACATAGACGAACTTCACGATGTATTAGTAGAAATAGGAGAGCTGGAGCCTCCAAAATAAAAATATGATCAATAAAGAAGAAGTTAAACATATAGCCGAATTAGCCAGACTGGGCTTGAATGAAGAAGAAATAAAAACAATGGAAAAAGAACTTTCCTCTATTTTGGATTATATGGAAACACTCAAAAAAGTTGATGCCGAAGACAGCGCTATCACCAATTATTCAAAGTTGATTGAAAACACCATGAGAGAAGATAAAATAAAAACAACGGAAAACAACGCTCAATTAATGGGCGCTGTTCCGGAAATGGAAAAAGGATTTATTAAAGTTAAAACAGTATTATGAAACTGTCTAAACTTGATATCAACCAACTTCATCAGGGATTAGTTAAAAAAGAATTCTCCAGCCAGGAGATCACTAAAGATTTTTTGGAACAAATTGAGAAAAAGAACAAAGAAATCTTTGCTTATTTAAGCGTGCATAAAGAATCTGCTTTGGCTCAAGCTGAAAAGGTGGATGCTTTAATCGCTGAGAAAAAAGAAATCCCTTTATTGGCAGGTATCCCGACGGCAATGAAAGACATTATTATGATTGAAGGAGAAAAATGCACTGCGGCTTCAAAAATATTGGCTGACTATACTGCCTCTTTTGACGCCACTGTTATTAAGAAACTGAAAGAACAAGGCGCAGTAATCTTAGGCAAAACCAATATGGATGAATTTGCCATGGGTTCTTCAACTGAAAATTCCGCGTTTGGAATCACTCGCAATCCTTGCGACACTGAAAGAGTCCCGGGAGGCTCGTCCGGAGGCTCGGCAGCGGCCGTGGCGGCTGACATGTGTGTCTATTCCTTAGGCTCAGACACAGGGGGTTCCATTCGCTTGCCGGCCTCATTTTGCGGAACAGTGGGTTTAAAGCCCACTTACGGAAGAATTTCCCGTTATGGATTAATGGCTTTTGCTTCTTCTTTGGATCAAATCGGACCTTTAACCAAAACAGTGGCAGACGCTAAAATCGTTTATGACGCGATCAAAGGAAAAGATCCTTTGGATTCAACTTCAGTGGAAGTAAAAGATGAAGATAAGAAGATAAGCGTTAAAGGATTGAAAATAGGAGTGCCTAAAGAATATTTTGTTAAAGGAATGGACCCGGAAGTTGAAAAGGTAATTAGAGAAACAATTAAAAAATATGAACAAGAAGGAGCGATCATTGAAGAAATAAGCTTACCCAGCACTTCTTACGCTCTGCCGGTTTATTATATTATCGCCACCTCGGAAGCCAGCTCCAATTTAGCCAGATACGACGGTATCAAATACGGATTTTCTAAAACAAAAGACAGCAAAAGCTTATTGGATGTTTATTTGCAAAGCAGGGAAGAGGGAATGGGCGAAGAGGTCAGGAGAAGAATCATGCTGGGAACATATGTTTTGTCAGCCGGCTATTATGACGCTTACTATATTAAAGCTCAAAAATTAAGAAATATCATTAAACGGGACTTTGCCCAAGCTTTTGAAAAAGTTGATGTTATTTTTACTCCGGTCTCTCCGACAGTCGCTTTTAAGATCGGCGATAAAATCGCTGATCCTTTATCAATGTATTTGGGTGATATTTACACCATTTCTGTTAATCTTGCCGGCTTGCCGGCAATGTCTACCCCTTGCGGTAAAGCTCACAACCTTCCGGTGGGACTTCAGATTATCGGTCCGGAATTTTCGGAAAACAAAATATTTAGCGTTGGACAAATATTAGAAAACTATGGACATTAATCCTATAATTTCATATATAATTTCGCCTGAGCTGCAGGAAACTCTATACCCTCTTAAAGTCGCTTCTTTTATTGTTGTTTTCTTTTTCTTAGGTTTTATCACTTGGGCTGTCTTTAAGACAATGTGGATTAAGTTCCATATACTTTTTGATCTGGTGGAATTTTTGACTATGCGCCCTTACGGAGTTAAAAAAGTTAATAAAATATGGAATAGAGCGGCTGAAAAAGTTAGAAGAAACGACCAAAGAGAATACAAGCACGCGTTGGTTGATCTGGATAAAACTTTGGATTCTATTTTAAGAAAATCAGGGAATAAAGGAAAAAATCTGGAAGAAAGATTGAGCCAGCTCACGGAAGGAGGATTTCCTCCTTTGCTGCGAATATTGGAAGCTCATAAAATCTGTGAAGAAATCAAAACCGACCTTTATTACGATCTTGAGCCGGAAGAAGCAGAAAAAATGCTCGCTGCTTACAAGGAAGCGTTTTTGTGTTTACACGCTTTTAATTGACATTTTCTCATTATCGTACTAAAATAAAGAATGCTCTTTAAAAAGAGTTATAAGATTAAGAGGTGATGACCGATGGTTGGAGAAGATGGCACTTACAAAATAGGAGATTTCGATCCGGACTTAATGAGACTTCTAAACAACATAGAACAAGAAATTTCCAAAATGGAAGTGTATGAAGTAAATCCGGAAAGATTAAGAAGCCTATATTCCATATACGGAGAAGGTGGAATAATGCTTGGCGTACCAATAAGATACATAAGAGACGACATTAATCTGAAAGAGGGTTACGAAATTCTTGACCAAAAACGTAAGCGCGTAGAGGAAAAAATTCCTGAAGGAATACCATTCCAGGCAAGATTGAAAATAGAAGATGTTACGCAAAGCGCCTACGAAGAAGCTGTCCAAGGATTGGAAGAAATACATAAAGACAAAGAAGCGGCAAAACAACGGGCTGAAGATATAAATAAAATGGAACAATTCGTGCCCTATGTTTAAATTATATTGACGGAAATTTTCCGTCATTTTTTTTGAAAACTTGCTTTTATTCTACTTTTAGATTAAAATAATCACAGCGCCGTGGAGGAGTAGTACCTCGTGGGTCTCATAAGCCCAAGGCCCTCGTGCAATTCGGGGCGGCGCAACAAGCAGTGTTTTTAGCCGGTGTAGCTCAGCGGTTAGAGCAGAGTCTTCATAAGGCTAAGGTCGTAGGTTCGACTCCTACCATCGGCACAAATCTTATATTATGCAGCGGTAGCTTAGTGGTTTAAAGCGCCTCCCTGTCACGGAGGAGATCGTGGGTTCAAATCCCATTCGCTGCGCAAAATAAAAACTAGCGTCATTTAGACGCTAGTTTTTAATCTTTTACCTGTCTATAAAAATACCTGAATTTATGTTAAAATATTCTATAAGCATGAAAAAATTCGGAATTGTTTTTACATTATCAATCTTTTTTATTTCAGCCTGTTTTTATTTGGCTTCTTTTTTTATCCCCAGAACGGCTATGGTTGAAACTATTCCGGATATTTATGCCGGTGATTTGGTAAATTTAACAGTAAACCAAGAAGAACCTGAGCGAAACTCCGTTTACCTGAAAACCATTCCTGACTTAAAAAAAGACTTTATTCTGGAGAAAAAAGACTTTTTGGAAATAAACCTGGACAAAATGGAGGTGCGAGTGTATCAAAAAGGGGAAATCATTAAACAGGTGGAGATTTACAAGAAAGGTAATGTCGACAGCTGGGGAGGAACAGCCTCGGGACACTATGAAGTGCTGAGAAAGATTAGAACAGCTTGGTCAGCTGTTTCAGAAGTGTATATGCCTTATGCTCTTCATTTTTACGGCAAATACTATATTCATGGCGAATCTTACTACCCGAATGGCAGTAAGCTTATTTCTTCGGTGTCAGGAGGCTGTATCAGGCTTTTGGACAAAGATGCCAAGGAAATATATGGACTGGTTGACAAAGGAATGGCCGTTTTGGTCATAGACAAAGAAAACAGCAAATACGAACACCAGCCCTCAGAAGAGCTTCCGAGTATAATGGCTAAGAGCTGGCTTGCGGCTGATTTAGGTTCCGGTTTCGTTTTTGGCTCCGCAAGTTCGACTGAACAATATTCAATCGCTTCTTTGACTAAGTTGATGACCGCCATAACAGTGGTTGAAAAGATAAGCTTAGATAAAACCATTTGGGCAAGCAAGCAAATGTTGGAAGCTTATGGCTCCACTGAAAAACTGACTGCCGGAAGCAGATACGGAGTAGTTGAGCTGCTTTATCCCTTTTTAATAGAATCCAGCAATGATGCCGGAGAAATTTTAGCCGGCTATTTGGGAAGAGAAAATACTATCGCGTTAATGAATGAAAAAGCAGAAGCAATTTTGATGGAAAAAACTGATTTTGCCTGTCCCAGCGGCTTTGATTTGAACAATATCTCCACTTCTCAAGACCTTTTCCAATTAGCCAGATACATATTTAACAACCGTCCTCCTCTTTTAGCGATCAGCAAAGGAGAATCCGTTCCCATTTTTGGCTCCAACCGCTTTAAAAACGAAGGATTATGGAATAAAAATCTTTTTACTTCCGACCCTAATTTTGTCGGCGGGAAAACAGGCTACTTGCCGGAGATAAAAAACAACGGGCTTTTCATTTTTCGTTTCCTTGACGAAAATGAAGAAGAAAAAAACATAGTAATTGTTGTTTTAAACTCAAAAGACAGCAAAGGAGACACTCAAAAAATTTATCGCTGGCTAATGGAAAATTATTCATTATCGCCGGCAGTCCCAATCAATGAACAAGAATAACGTTGTAACAATCTGTCTGCTGATAATGGCGATAGCTTTTGTTTCTTACCTTATTATTTCTTTAGATGAAATAATAGCCATTCCAACTCAATCTCCACCAATAATTTCAGTGGGAAACATCCATCCGAAAACAATCGCTTTCGTTGGTGATATTATGCTGGACAGGGGAGTGGAATACTTGATTGGAAAAAATGATGTTTTTTATCCTTTTGAAAAAATCAGCCCGTTTTTAAATGAATTTGATTTTGCTTTTGGAAATCTGGAAGGGCCAATAGTGAGAAAAACAAAAGCCTTTCCTGATGAAAGCCTGATGTTTTGCTTTGAAAAAGAAACAATTAATGGTCTTATTTCAGCCAATTTCAGCGTTGTTTCGCTGGCAAACAACCACACCCTAGGCATGGGAAAAGAAGGATTGAATGAGACCAAAGAATTATTAACAGAAAATAAGATAGGGTTTGTTGGCGATCCTTTATCTTGTTCCGAAGATTTCATTCTTGAAAAAGACGATCTGGTTTTCTTGGCTTTTGACCGCACGCTGCGCGGCTGCGAAGATAAAGAGCTTATTAATACCATAAAATCAATCAGAATTAAAAATCCGGACAAATTCTTAATCACCAACCTGCATTGGGGAGTGGAATACGAATTGAAAAGCAACGCTTCTCTGCAGCAAGAACTGGCCCATCAAATAATTGATGCCGGAGCTGATCTAATAATCGGCAGCCATCCTCATGTGGTCCAGGAAATAGAAAAATACCAAGATAGGCTCATATTCTATTCTTTGGGCAACTTCATCTTTGACCAGTATTTTTCAACAAACACCCAACAAAGCTTAGCTGTAGGATTGGAAATTTACCCTAACGAATTAGTTTACAAGATATATCCTTTACAAAGCCATTTGGCACAGCCTGCTTTGATGGAACAAACTGAAGCCAAAAAATTTCTGGAAGAGCTGTCTGAAAGGTCTGCCAAGGATTTGTCTTCTGAGATAAAAACTGGTATAATAAGAATAGAAAAACAGCTTGATTCATAATATAAATTAGTATGCTTAAAGACCTTAAAGAGCTAAAAGACAAAGCTCAAGAAGAAGTAAAAACAGCCAATAGCTCAAGAGAATTGGAAAGAATATCCAAAGAATATCTGGGTAAAAAAGGAGAACTTACCCAGATTTTGCATTCTTTGAAAGATTTGCCCAAAACAAGCCGAGCAGAAGTGGGAAAAGAAACAAATGAGATTATAGAATTCTTAAAAACTGAAATTGAGAAAAAACTGTCAGAGATGGAAGAAGTGGATAAAAAAGAAGAAGAGCAAAAAGAATGGATTGATGTTAGCGCTCCGGCTCCAAAGCCCAATTTGGGTCATTTGCATCCTTTGACCATACTTAAAAGAAAAATTGAGAATATTTTCAACACTATGGGATTTACCATAGTTGAGGGTCGGGAGGTGGAAAATGAATGGTATAATTTTGACGCTTTAAATATTCCAAAGAACCATCCGGCCAGAGACGCTTGGGACACCTCATGGCTCAAAGATGGCAACTTGCTTCTGCGCACCCATACTTCGCCAGTGCAAATACATTATATGGAAGAGCATCAGCCGCCTTTGCGCATTGTTGTTCCGGGCAAGGTTTTTCGGCACGAGGCCACTGACGCTTCTCATGATTTCCAATTTTATCAAATAGAAGGATTGATGGTGGATAAAGAAATCTCAGCCGCCAATTTTAAGGCTGTTATTGAAGAATTTTTCCGCCAATTCTTTGACAAGCCGGTTAAAGTCCGGCTTCGCCCAGGTTTTTTTCCTTTTGTTGAACCCGGTTTTGAAATAGATATGAGCTGTATGGTCTGCGGAGGGAAAGGTTGCAGCACCTGCCAAAAAACAGGCTGGATAGAAATGATGGGAGCGGGAATGGTTCATCCCAATGTTTTAAAAGCTGCCGGCCTGAATCCCAAAAACTGGCAAGGATTTGCTTTTGGCATGGGTTTAGATAGACTGGTAATGATGAAGTATAAGATAAATGATATTCGCTTATTCCATGGCAACGATTTAAGATTTTTAAAACAGTTTTAGATTATGATATTTTCATATAACTTCCTGCAATCTTTTTTCAAAGAAAAACTGCCCCAGCCGCAAAAACTGGCCGACCTTTTAATAAGGTATAGTTTTGAAGTGGAAAAGATGGAAAAAAGAGGCAATGACTGGCTTCTGGATATTGATGTTCTCTCCAATAGGGCAGCTGACTGTTTTTCCTATCTAGGAATAGCCAGAGAATGCGCCGCCATTACAGGAATTAAATTGACAATTAAGAAATATAATCTAGTTGAAGATAAAACGATAAAAATCAAGGATCTGATTACCGTAGAAGTAGAAGACAAGAAAATCTGTTCCCGCTATACGGCCAAGGTTATTAAAGGAATTAAGGTAAAACCTTCTCCTAAATGGCTCCAACAGAGACTAGAGTCCTGCGGTCTAAGACCTATCAACAATATTGTGGACGCGGCAAACTATATAATGCTGGAGACGGGACAGCCCTTGCATACTTTTGACCTCGATAAGATAGAATCAATTGCTGTCCGCCAAGCTGTTAAAGGAGAAAAAATCGTTTCTTTGGATAATGAAAAATATGATTTAGACGAAAGTATTTTGATTATCGCGGATAAGGAGAACCCTTTGGCTATCGCCGGGATCAAGGGAGGAAAAAGCGCGGAGATCAATTCCGAGACTAAAACTATAATTTTAGAAGCTGCCAACTTTGATTATCAAAGTATCCGAGCAGCTTCCCGCAAATTAAAGCTGAAAACTGACGCTTCTTTGCGTTTTGAGCATGGCTTAGACCCAAACTTAACTGAGTTCGCCTTAAAAAGACTTGCCGGCCTGCTTCAAGAGATAGCAGGAGGAAAAGCGGCTAAAGGCATGATCGATCTTTATCCTCAAAAAACTCTGCCCAAAAGAATTAAATTAGATCTAAGCTACACTCAAAAACTCATAGGGATTGACATAACAGTCAAAGAAATAATTAAAATCTTAAAATCTTTAGAGTTTAAAGTCATTTCTCAAAATCAAAACAAGGAATTATTAGTGGAAGTTCCCACCTATCGTTTAGATGTTTCTCTTCCCGAGGATCTAATAGAAGAGATTGGACGGCTTTATGGCTATGAAAACATTGAAGCTGTTCTTCCAACCACTGTTTTGATCCCGCCGAAAAGGAATGAAGAGCTCTTCTGGGAAAATAATATCAAGGATATATTAAAAGAGGCCGGATTCAGCGAAGCATATAATTATTCCTTTAATTCCGCTGAACAACTTAGAAATTTTCAATTTCCTCTGGCAAAAAGACCGGAAGTGAAAAACCCGATGAGCGCTGAACAAAAATATTTAACGCCGAGCTTAATCCCTAATTTATTAAAAAACATAGAAAAAAATCTAGACTATTTTAACGAAATTAAAATATTTGAACTGGGAAAAACTTTCTCTAAAACAGCGGCTGCTGTGGCAGAGAAGAAAATGCTTACTGCCGTTATCTCCCAAAAAGGCTCTAAGCCCGAACTGTTTTATGAATTAAAGGGGATAGCTGATTTGTTGCTAAATAATCTGGGAATCACTGATGTTTGGTATGATGAACATCAGCCAACCCCGGAAGAATCAAAATCTAACATCTGGCATAGCAGAAAATGCGCTGAAATCAAAATAGGCAATAAAGAGATTGGGTTTTTAGGAGAAATATCTCCTGTCTTCTTGGATATTTTAAAAATAAAGGCAAAGGTAGCTGTTTTTGATCTTGATTTCCAAGCGCTGAAAGAAGCAGCCTTGGAAGAATGCGAATACCGGCCAATTTCCCGTTTTCCCGCCACAATAAGAGATATAGCCATCTTAGTGCCGAAAACCGCAAAGATCATTGACGTTTTAAATAAAATTAACATTGCCGGAGGAGAGCTGGTGCGCGATGTGGATGTCTTTGATGTTTATGAAGGAATCTCCGAGACAAAAAAGAACCTGGCTTTTCATATTGTCTATCAGGCCGATGACAGAACATTGACGGCCAAAGAAGTGGACCAAATTCAAAATAATATTATAACAGCATTAGAAAAAACCCCGGAATGGGAAGTGCGAAAATAATAAATAAAATTATGGTAAAAGAAAAAAAAGAATCTTACGGCGCTAAAGATATTCATGTTCTTGAAGGTTTGGAACCGGTCAGAAAAAGACCGGGAATGTATATTGGCTCAACAGGACCCGACGGATTGCATCATTTAATTTGGGAATGCGCGGATAACTGTTTGGATGAATTCATGGCCGGATACGGCAGCAAAATGGGAATAACTCTGTTTCCCGGTAATAGAGTTAAAGTAACGGATGATGGCCGCGGAATTCCGGTTGACAAACATCCTCAAACTAAAAAATCCGCTTTGGAGACAGTGATGACAACTCTGCATGCCGGAGCAAAATTCGGCAGCAAGGCATACCAAGTTTCCGGAGGGCTTCACGGAGTGGGAGTTTCCGTGGTTTGCGCTTTGTCTAATTACCTCAAAGCTGAAATTTGTAGGGATGGATTTATACACGCCCAAGAGTATAAAAAAGGAAAACCGGTCGCAAACGTGAAAAAAGGAGAAAAATGCCGCGGGACAGGAACAACGATAATCTTTGAACCGGATGATGGAATTTTTCAGGAAACAAATTTCAATTATAAGAAGATAGTCAATCACTTGAGACAGCAAGCCTATTTAACCAAGGGGATAAGAATAAAAATAGACGATAAAAGAAATCCTGAAAAGGAAGAAAGCTATACTTTCTATTTTGAAGGCGGGATAAAATCGTATGTAACTTTTCTGACCAAAGGCTCTATCCCAAGCCAAGAAAATGTTTTTTACGCCAGTGGTAAAAGCAACGGAGTGTTGGTTGAATGCGCTTTCCAATATACGCAGGAAAGAGAATGCTATGAAGAAAGTTTTGCTAATAATATCTATACCGGAGAGGGAGGGACCCATCTTACCGGAATGCGCGCCGCTTTAACCAGAACCCTGAACGAATACGCAAAAAAAAATAACTTTCTAAAAGAAACTGACGAAAACTTAACCGGAGAAGATACCAAAGAAGGACTGACTGTTGTTGTTTCTGTAAAAATAAGAGAGCCTCAATTTGAAGGCCAGACAAAAGCCAAACTGGGAAACCCGGAAGCCAAAGGAGCAGTGGAACAAATAGTGGCTGAAGGCTTGACTGACTTTTTGGAAAGAAATCCTCAAGACGCCAAAGCTATTATTAATAGCTGTTTTCTGGCTGCCAAGGCTAGAAAAGCGGCTAAGGCGGCACGGCAAACAGTTTTGAGAAAAGGAGCTTTGGAAGGATTGACTCTGCCCGGCAAGCTGTCTGACTGCTCTTCCCGCAACCCGGAAGAATCAGAAATATATCTTGTTGAGGGCGATAGTGCCGGAGGATGTTTTAGCGGAGAAACAAAAGTTGCTTTAACTGACAACCGCAATTTAACCTTTAAAGAGTTGATTAAAGAAGATGAACAAGGCAAAAAAAACTATTGTTATACTATTAAAAATGATGGTTCTGTTGGCATTGAATTGATTAAAAATCCTAGAAAAACAAAAAACAACGTAGAAGTTATCAAAGTGGTATTAGATAATAAAGAAGAGATAATCTGCACTCCAGACCATAAATTTATGTTAAGAGGAGGGGGTTATAAAATGGCAAAAGACTTAACCGTGGATGATTCTTTGATGCCCTTATACAGAAAACACTCAAAAATAGGAGGCAAAATAACTATCAAAGGATATGAAATGACTTTTGACCCTTCAAAACATTACTATGTATTCACTCATCTTTTGACAGACCAATATAATTTGAAAAAAGAAAAATACAGTAAGAAAGAACAGCAAGCAATCCATCATATTGATTTCAATAAACTCAATAACAAACCGGAAAATATAGTAAGAATGGATTCTAAAAAACATAGAAAATTCCATAGCAAATTAATTCAGAAATTAATGTCTAATCCGGCTGTTCAGGAAAAATTAAGAAAAATTCGTCAATCCGAAGAATATAGAGCAAAAGTAAGAGCCACCATGCTTAAGCCGGAAATGCGAAAAATGCTGAGCGATAGAGCCAAAAAACAATGGAAGAGTAAAGAATACAAGGAATATATGACTAAAAAATTCCTTGAATTTTATAGAACAAACAAAAAATACAGAGAGAAAAATAATCAGATGCTCAACGAAAGCCAAAAAAAATATTGGAGCATGGCAGAAAATAGAACAGAACAAGCCAAAAAAGTAAAAAAATATTTTGAGAAAAATCCTGAGAAGAAAAAAGAACTTGCTGAAAAAGCAAAAACACAATGGCAAAACAAAGAACTGATAATGTGGCGCAGTAAAAAAACTGCAGCGCAATGGACAGCAGAATTCAGAGAAAAAAGAAAAATAGCTTACAATAAAACTTACAAAGAAAAGGCTTTGAAGTTGATGAAAGAAGTCTCAGAAAGAGAAGGACTTAACGAAAAAGAATATAATAAAGTAAGAATAGAAAAAAACGACAAAACTTTATTAAAATACGAGACAATCTGCCAGCGTTTTTTTGGCAATAACGAGAGTAAGTTGAAAGAAGCTGTCTTAAATTACAATCATAAAATAAAGAAAATAGTGAGAATGAAGGAAAACAGAGATGTTTATGATATTGAGGTTGAAAAAACTCACAATTTTGCCTTGGCTTCTGGACTTTTTGTCCACAATAGTGCTAAGCAAGCCAGAGACAGAAGATTTCAGGCAATTCTGCCTTTGCGCGGAAAAATATTAAATGTAGAAAAAGCCCGGCTTGACAAAATATTAGGATTTAAAGAAATAAAAAATCTGGTTATTGCTTTGGGCGCTTCTATCGGCCAAGATTTTAATTTGGAAAAATTAAGATACCACCGCATAGTTATTATGACTGATGCTGATGTTGACGG
>JAGLPU010000021.1 GCA_023137175.1 Candidatus Parcubacteria bacterium
GCGGATTCAAAGCGATCTATGTTCCGGAAGGCTGTGTTAATAAAGCCAAGGAACTGTCCAAGATCCAAGTGATCTCTCAAGACAAGGAAGCAGATCTTGTTTTAGGCCGTGATGTGGAAGAGGTGATCATTGAATCGCAAGAGTCAGAGAAAAAGGTTGTTGATCATCAAGGAAAGATCCCGGTCATTGTGAAGAACAAGGACTGGACCATTATTCCTTTGGAAAACCTGATCTCCAAAACAAGCAATTTGATTCAATCTGTCCATGACTACAAGGAAGCCAAGCTGGCTTTGGAAACACTGGAGAAAGGAGCTGACGGCATTCTGCTGGAAACAGCAGACCTTAATGAAATTAAGAAAACAGGCCGTTTGATTGCCGAGACAGAGAATGAGAACTTAAGCCTGGTGGAAGCGGAGATCGACAGGATAGAAGAAGTGGGGATAGGAGACCGAGTGATCATTGATACTTCCAGCATTTTAAAGCCGGGACAAGGTTTGCTGGTGGGAGATTCTTCTTCAGCCATGTTCCTGGTCTATAACGAGAACGTGGAAACCCCTTACTGCGACCCTCGTCCTTTTAGAGTCAATGCCGGGGGAGTCCATGCGTATATCCGCATGTCGGAAGATAAAACCAAATACATTGGAGAATTAAAGAGCGGAGCAAAAGTATTGGTGGTGGATCAAAAGGGAAACACAGAACAGGTGATCGTCGGCAGAGTAAAGATAGAGAAGCGGCCAATGCTGGTAGTCTTTGCCCATACAGCCGAGAGAAAGATCAGCCTGGTAATGCAGAATGCCGAAACCATCCGTTTAACGGATAAGGACGGACAGCCTATTTCCGTAACCAAGTTAAAGAAAGGGGACAAAGTAATGGCCTTTTTGCAGGAAGAGGGAGTAGGTAGGCATTTCGGCCAAAAAATAGAAGAAACCATTTTAGAAAAATGATCATGAAAAACAAGATAATAGTCAACAAATTCGGCGGAGGGATAATGATCCCAGAGCATATCAATTTTGCTCAAGAGCATATCAAAGAGCAATTGAACAAAGGCTATCAACCGGTTGTTGTTGTTTCCGCTTTAAAAGGGATCACAGATGATCTAGTGTCTTTTCTTGCCTGTCCAGGCAGTATTGATCCTTTAATAAGCAAGATCAGAAAAAAACATCTGGGCATGATGAAGGAAACTCCTGAATTCACTGAAATTCTGCAAAACCTAAAAGAAGATCTAACAGTGGTTGCCCGTTTCGGCGCCTTGGATATTGTTCAGGATAAAGTTCTTTCTTACGGAGAAAGATTGTCTTGTTTGTTCTTCTCTCTTTCCCTCCAAGCCAACGGCATTGAAGCCAAAGCGATCAAAGCGGAAGACATTCCCATTGTTACTGATAATGTTCGCTTGAATGCCAATATTGATTATTCAGCAGCGAAAAAGAATGTTGAGAAAGCTTTAGAAGATATCAGCTTTGTGCCGGTGATCAGCGGATTCACTGGTAAGGACAATGAGGGGAATATAACAACATTGGGGAGAGGAGGCACGGATACGACCGCCTGTTTTGTTGGTGCTGCTTTAAAAGCGGAGAAAGTGATCCTTTGGAAAGATACCGAAGGAGTGTTATCAGCTGATCCGCGCATTGTTCCTCAAGCAATAACAGTCCCCTATATCAGCTACAAAGAAGCCAAGGAATCAGGCAAGATCATTCACAGCAAAGCTATACAGTATATAGAAGGTCATCAAGTGAACATGGAAATAGCCTATATCAAGGACTATCAGAAGCGCACCTTGGTCGGACCGCAGGATCCCCAAGCCAAAGGAGTGAAGATCATTGGTTTTAAAAAAGCCTTAACCCTAATGATCGTTACAGACGAGGGAATGGGTGAATATGGTTTCCTTTACGGTATTTCCCAGATCTTTAACGAGTATGAGATCAATATGGTTCTGATCCGCAATACTCGTGACAGCCTTCATATTGTGGTAGAAGATAATAACGGGAATTTGGAGAAAAGCCTGAAAGAGTTAAAGGGAAAGGGTTATCTTGTTAATTCCCAGCCGGTTAATATGGTAACTTTAATAGGAGGTTTTGATTGGGGAACGGTAAGCGAATTCAATGATGCTCTGATCAAGATATGTCCTCAGTCACAGATAGGAGCTTTCCCATATAAGGACTGTGTGCGTTTGGAAGCGGTGGTGAAGACCAATGAGATGGAAAAGGTGATGCTTAAATTTCATAAAATATTCATAGAAGATAATAAAAAAATATGAAAAAATACAAAGTTGGCGTCTTAGGCGCAACCGGCGTAGTCGGACAAAACTATATTAAATTATTAAACAACCATCCTTGGTTTGAAGTTGCTTACGTGGCGGGCGCTCCGGACCAAGCCGGGAAAAAATATGAGGAAGCGGTCAAGGGCAATTGGCAGATGGATATTCCCATTCCCAAGAATATAGCCAGTTTAACAGTGGAAGCGGTCAGCGATGTTGCTAAGGCTCAAGGGAAATGTGATCTTGTCTTTTCCGCTTTTAACATGCCTAGCAACGAAATGATCAAAGACTACGAAAACCAATATGCTGACATCGGGATTCCGGTTGTTTCCAATACTTCCGCTCATCGGTATAGCAAGGATGTCCCCATGCTGATCCCGGAGATCAATGCTAGTCATTTAGAAATGATAAAGATCCAGCAGGAAAATCATTCCCGGAACAAAGGCTTTGTCATTACTAAGCCGAATTGCAGCTTGCAGAGCTATATCATTCCGATTTACGCTTTAATGCGTGCCGGCTATGAAGTAAAGAAAATGATAATTACCACCTTGCAGGCTGTTTCCGGGGGAGGATATCCCGGAGTGTCCAGCTTGGACGTTGTTGATAATGTTAATCCCTACATTGGCGGGGAAGAGGAGAAAACAGAACTGGAACCTTTAAAGATATTGGGGAAGATTGAGAACAAAGAATTTGTGGACTTCAAAGAGCTGCAGATCTCCGCCCACTGCAACCGAGTGGCTGTTACTGACGGACACTTAGCCTGTGTCAGTGTTTTATTCGGAAACAAAAAGCCGAGCAAAGAAGAAGTTCTGGAAATCTGGCAGAATTTCAAATCAGAACCCCAGGAACTGGATCTGCCTTTTGCTCCCCAGCCCCCAATTCTTTACAATGAAGAGTCTAATCGTCCCCAGCCGAGAAAAGACCGCTACAATGGCAAAGGCATGGCCGCCACGGTCGGTCGATTAAGAGAGTGTAATGTTTTTGATTATCGATTTGCCTGCTTAAGTCATAATACGATAAGAGGCGCTGCTGGAGGAGCAATTCTGGGAGCGGAGCTGTTGGTCAAAAAAGGATACATAGTGCTATAATACAAATATGAAGAAGATAATATCTACAGACAAAGCTCCTCAGGCCATCGGCCCTTATTCGCAAGCCATAGAAACAGGAAACCTTGTTTTCTGTTCCGGCCAGATCCCTTTAACTTCGGAAGGCAATTTAGTTGAGGAGGATATCAGCGAACAAACCAAGCAAGTAATGGAGAACTTAAAAGCGATTCTTCAGTCTGCCGGGTTGGAACTGGACAATATAGTGAAGGCCACTATTTATTTAACTGACATTAACAATTTTCAAACAGTTAATAAGATATACGGCCAATACTTTGAAACCGAACCGCCGGCCAGAGCAGTGATTCAAGCAGCCGCCTTACCCAAGGGAGTGGAAATAGAAATAGAGGCCGTTGCTGCTCGGTAGCTTATTAATTTATAATTCAATATTATGGAAATTGTAATTTGTGGAAGTATGGCTTTTGCCAAAGAAATGCTTGAGATCAAGCAGAAATTAGAAGAGCAAAATCATATTGTTATAGTTCCCACTAATACGGATAAATATGCCAATGGCACTATTGATGCTGAAAACAAATGGGAAAAAATAGAGCTTGATGTTATTTCCGCTTATTTTAAAAAGATCAAAAAAACTGATGCAATTTTGATTATCAACAAAGACAAGGATAACATCAAGAATTATGTTGGTGGAAATGGTCTAATTGAGATGGCTTTTGCTCATGTCTTGGATAAAAAAGTATTCTTGCTTAATCCTATCCCGCAAATGAGTTATTCTGATGAAATTGAAGCTATGAAGCCAATTGTTCTTAATAATGATTTAAGTAAAATTCAGTAAAAAAGAATTAGGCAAAATAATGCTTTTTAAACACAATATTATAATTATTCTTTAATTTATTTTCAACATATGAGTTATTCAACCCAATTTTTAGACAAAATAGTTACAGTTAAAATGGATAGGCCCATGGGAACACGGCATCCAGAATTTCCTAATCTCTATTATATCCAAAACTATGGATACATTCCTGGGGTTCCAGCTCCGGATGGAGATGATTTAGATGCATATGTGCTGGGAGCTCTTGGACCGCTTAAGGAATTCACCGGAAAATGTATTGCCGTGATACACAGAACCAATGACGAAGACGATAAGCTCATCGTGGTGCCAGAAGGAATTTCATATACGGACGATCAAATAAGAGCGATGACAGAATTTCAAGAAAAGTATTTTGAATCATTTATTATTAGAAAATAAGATTATGAAAATTACCCGTTTTGCTCAATCATGTATTTTAATTGAAACAAACAATAAAAGGATTCTTATTGATCCGGGATGTCTTCAATATGAAGAATCATATCCCGATAACGAATGGAATAACATTGATGTTCTTTTGGTCACTCATAAACATGAAGACCATTGTCATGTTGCTGCTATCAAGGAGATCGCGAAAGATCCAAAAACACAGTTCCATACAACTAAAGAAGTTGCTGAAGCTTACTCGGAACTTTCTCCAAAGATAATCAAAGTTGATGATGTTTTAACTTTTGGCGATATTGAAATTGAAGTAGTTAAAGCGGTGCATGGATTTTTACCCTACCTGAAGGGCGGGAAAGAAATCAAGGAGAATATAGGCTATATTATAGACGATGGAGAAAAAAGAATATATTTTACCGGAGATACAATTTGTTTTGATAATGATTATAAATGTGATATATTAATAGCTCCTGTTTGCGGCCATGGGTTAGTTATGGATCCTTTTGCAGCTTCCTTTTTTGCCAAAGAAACAGGCGCACAATTAATTATTCCGGTGCATTATGACCATCCGAAACATCCTGCTGATTTCAAACAAGTAGAGAAAGACTTCAAAAACCAGGGTTTAAACTTTAAATTTTTAAAAATTAGAGAAAGTGTTGAAGTTTAACTATGGGCAATACGCCAAATTGTTTTTACAGGATAAACATTAAAGCTCTTGTCCTTGATAAAGAGAAAAGGTTCTTATTGACCAAAGAAGACAATGGTTTTTGGGAGCTTCCCGCCGGCGGCATGGAATTTAAGGAAAAACCTCAAGAATGCCCGAAGAGAGAAATTATGGAAGAGATGGGAATTCAAACCACTTTTATTACCGAAAAACCGGCATACTTTCTGACTGCGGTAGGTATGAGCGGAATTTGGGTTTCAAATGTGATCTATTTAACCCGTCTTAAAGATCTGAACTTTACTCCATCAAGAGAGTGTGTCGAAACAAAGTTTTTCACCAAAGAAGAGGCCGGCCAAAAAGATATTTATCGCAGCGTGCAAGAGTTTATTAAATTATATGATCCTAATGATCATTAAGCTAAATTTATGACAATTATATTTGATGATTTTAAAAAACTTGAAATTAAAATTGGCAAAGTAATCTCTGCTGAAAAAGTTCCTGATGCAGATAAACTGATTAAGTTTGTTTTTGATCTGGGAATGGAAGAACGTCAAATTCTGGCCGGGATAGCAGAAGCTTTCCCAGACCCTTCCGTGTTAGTTGGTAAAGAAATGCCGATTTTGGTGAATATTGAGCCGAGAAAGATCAGAGGATATGAAAGCCAAGGAATGGTTATGGTGGCAATAGCTGATGATAAGCCGATTCTTTTACAACCGGAAACAGAAGTTCCTCCGGGAAGCGTTATTCGTTAAGAAGTTTTAAATTATGATGCCAGACTACATTTTATTTGATTTGGATGGCACATTAACAGATTCAAAGCCTGGAGTTACAAAATCCATTCAATATTCATTATCAAAGTTTGGAATAGAAGTTGCTGATTTAGATGAGTTGACTAAGTTTATAGGACCATCATTCCGTGAATCGCTTATGGTATGGTATGGGTTTTCCGAAAAAGATTTAAAATTAGCAATTAAGTATTATCATGAACATTTTAAAGAAAAAGGAATGTTTGATAATTCTCCATATTCCAATATTGATAAAACGCTCACAGCGTTAAAGGAAAAAGGAAAGAAGCTCGCAGTGGCTACTTTAAAGCCGACAGTATTCGCGGATCAAATCTTGGACCATTTTGATTTATCTCATTATTTTGAGCATATAATCGGTTCCGATTTAAACGGCCAGTTTTTTGGCAAAAAGGAAATAATCGGCGAGTGCATAAAAAGGTTTAACGAACCTAACAAAGAAAAGTATATAATGGTAGGCGACACAAAATATGATATTCTCGGAGCTAAAGAAGCGGGAATTAGTTCAGTTGGAGTTCTTTATGGTTATGGATTAAAAGAAGACCTGATCAATGCCGGCGCGGATTGTCTTGTATCAAGCCATGAGGATATATTAGAATTATAGGGCAATAAAAACTTTAAATATCTATTAAAATATACAATGGCCAACACTTTGGGAAAAAACTTTAAGATCACCACTTTCGGGGAAAGCCATGGAAAATGTGTCGGAGTGATCATTGAAGGCTGCCCAGCCGGACTGAAGCTTGATCTAAATGAGATCCAAAAAGAAGTTAATAAAAGAAAGCCCGGACAAAGTGCTTTAACCACTCAAAGGAAAGAACAAGACAGAGTTGAAGTTTTGTCAGGATCACTTAATGGAGTTACTACCGGCGCTCCTATTTGCTTGATGGTTTTTAATAAGGACATTGATTCCTCAAAATATGAAGTAATAAAAAGGCTGCCTCGGCCGGGTCATTCAGATATGCCCGCTTTTTTTAAGTATCATGGATCCAATGACTGGAGAGGAGGAGGCATATTTTCCGGAAGGCTGACTTTAAGCTATGTAATGGCCGGAGTCGTGGCCAAAGAGATCTTAAAAAAAAGCAATATTGAGATCTTGGCCCAGACGATCCAGATAGGGAAAATAAAAGCAAGAGAAATGCCAGTCGAAGAGATTAGGGAGAACAAGGAAAAAACCTTGGTCAGATGCGCTGATCTGACAGCGGCCGAAAAAATGGAAGAATTGATCTTAGAAGTAAAAGAACAAGGAGATAGTGTGGGAGGTATTATAGAATGTTTGGCTTTGAATGTGCCCGTAGGCTTTGGCGAGCCTATTTGCGACAGTTTGGAAAGCGAGCTGTCCAAAGCTATCTTTTCTATTCCAGCGATCAAGGGGATAGAGTTTGGCTTGGGATTTAAAATGGTTGAGCTTAAGGGTTCGAAAAATAACGATGAGTTTTCTTTAGAGAGGGAAAAGATTATTACCAAGACCAACAACTGCGGGGGAATTCTCGGGGGGATCTTCAATGGCATGCCTATTGTCTTCAGGGTAGTGATCAAGTCGACTTCTTCTATTTCCCTGCCCCAGGAAACAATAAATTTAGAAACAAAGAGCAAAGAAATATTAAAAACTGAAGGAAGACACGATCCTTGCATAGTTTCCAGAGCAGTTCCGGTGGTGGAGTCGATCACAGCCGTTGTCTTGGCTGATCTGGGAATGCAAGGAGGGTTTATAACATGATAGAAATTTTATCTTTATCTCATCAAGTACAAGCAAAAATAGAAGCTCCGCCATCAAAAAGCCACACCTTAAGAGTTCTTTTTACAGCCGGCCTTGGTGTCCAAGGCGGTTTACAACTCCGCGGAGCGGAAATAGAAGGCTACAACGATCACAGGATAGCTATGGCTTTTAGCACTTTGGGACTGAAAGTTCCAGGAATGATAATAAAAGACGAAAAATGCGTGGAAAAGTCTTTTGTTAACTTTTATGAAGTTTTTCAAAAAATTGGCGGCCAGACAAAACCTTGTTGAACCATGATGCTTGAATTTAAGGCGTAAAATGATAAGATAAATTATGGAACAGATAACTTGGGATGATTTTGCTAGGGTGGATATTAGAGTGGGGACTGTGATTAAGATGGAAGACTTCCCCGAAGCCAGAAAACCGGCTTATAAGCTCTGGATAGATTTGGGCGAGCTGGGAATCAAGCAATCAAGCGCTCAAATTACAGAGTTATACTCTCAAGAAGACTTACTAAGTAAGCAGGTTATTTGCGTGGTCAATTTTCCGCCCAAACAGATTGCGAACTTTGTTTCAGAAGTTCTTACAACAGGCTTTGTTTTAAATAATAATAATGTTGTCTTGGCTGTACCGGAACAAAAAGTTCTAAACGGCCTTAAGCTAACTTAAATAATATGGAAGAAACAATTTATAAAAAAGAATATTCTATCAGTGAAATACTCTCTGAGGCTTGGAAAATATTCAAGGAGAATTTTAAGACAATTTTAATTGTTGTCCTACTGGTTTATATTCCAATTAATATTGTTCTATTATTTGTTCCGGAAGGAGAGTTTCTCGGAAGTTCTGAAAACTATGCAAGAATCGTACAGATATTAGAGGGGCTTATTGGAATAATCGCGGTTATGGCAATTGCTTATATCGTGAAATCCAGAACAGATGGCAGACAAATTGATTTTCAGCAAGCATTGGGAAAAGCGCTGTCAAAATGGACAACAGCAATAGGCACCAATATTATGATGGGCATATTTTTGCTGGGTCTGACTTTACTTTTAATAGTTCCAGGGATAATTTATGCTGTCTATTGGACATTTGTTTTGTATGCCGTGGTTTTATGCGATAAATCAGGGAAAAAGGCTTTAGACTACAGCAAGAGCATTGTTCAGGGCAGATGGTGGACAGTATTATGGTATTGCTTGGCTTTAAGTCTCTTGTCTTTTTTAGCTGGCATGTTGGTTGGCTTTTTATATATATTCTTATTGCCGGAACATTGGCTTTCTAATATGGCAGTAAATACTTCTATAGATATAGTTGCAGCCTATTTTGTAGTGGTTTTTACTGTATTCTTTTTAAATTTTGACGGCACTAAAGAAAAAGTTCTGGAAGCCGAAACATTAAAATAAACTTCAATTATGCTTCAACTATATAATACCTTAATCAGGAGAATAGAACCCTTTAAACCGCTGGAAGACGGCAAAGTTGGCATGTATAGTTGCGGTCCGACAGTATATAACTATGTTCATTTAGGGAACTTAAGGGCTTATCTTTTCGTTGATTTGTTAAAAAGGTATTTGCGCTATTCCGGCTTTGAGGTAAAGCATGTGATGAATATCACTGATATTGACGACAAGACAATCAAGGGCAGCCAGGAAGCAGGAAAACCTTTAAAAGAATTCACTGAATTTTATTTTCAAGCCTTTTTGCAGGATTTAGAATCTTTAAACATGGTCAAGCCTGATGTGATAGCCAAAGCTACGGAGCACATAGAAGAGATAGTGAATATGATAAAAAGGCTGGAACAAAACGGGTATTCATATGAGATTAATAAGTCTACTTATTTTCGTATTGCTAAATTTAAAAATTATGGGAAATTGGCTCGGCTGGAAAAACAATCTTTTAAAAGAGATGCTGAAGGAAGGAATATAAAAGACGAATACGGGAAAGAAGAAGCTAATGATTTTGCTTTATGGAAAGCTTGGGAACCGGAACACGGCGATATTTATTGGGACACGGAAATTGGCAAAGGCCATCCAGGATGGCACATAGAATGTTCAGCAATGTCAACAAAATATCTAGGAGAAACATTTGATATTCATACTGGCGGCATTGATTTAATCTTTCCCCACCATACTAATGAGATTGCCCAATCAGAAGGAGCAACTGGCAAGAAGTTTGTCAATTATTGGCTACATAACGGATTTCTAGTTGTAGATGGCCAGAAAATGTCCAAGTCTTTGCACAATTTCTATACTCTAAGAAACATACAGGAGAAAGGATATAATTCTCTATTAGTTAGATTGATTTTACTGAAAACTCATTACCGCCAGCAATTGAATTTTACTTTTCAAGGTTTTAACGAAGCAGAAACAATAGTGGCTAAGTTTTTAGACTTTTTGATTAATCTTGATTTTGTGGAAAATGAAAAAGGAAATGAGGTTCAGATAGGCAGCTTAATAGAAGAGAGCAGGAATGAATTTAAAAAAGGAATGGATGATGACTTGAATATCAGCGAAGCTCTGGCAGCTATCTTTAACTTTATTAATGAGATTAACAAAGTAATTAAATCTTTAAACACCAAACAGGCGCAGAAAATCAAGGATTACATTCTGGAAATTGATTCTGTTTTAGGATTTATTAAATTGTTCTATCGACAACACCAAGAAAGGCTTAAGGAGTTGACTAATGATTCAGCAGTAAAAGAATTATTAGCCAAAAGAGTTGAGGCAAGGAAGAATAAAGATTATGAATCAGCTGACAAGCTTAGGGAAGAATTATTGAAAAAAGGGATTATTGTTAATGATGTTCAAGGTGGATACAAAGTGAGGTTAATAAATGTTGTTGAGAATGCAAATTAAGGAAACAAAAATTTCAATAATCAATAAATATGGGGAAAGGCTGGTTGGTTTGGAAACTTTGCCTTCAACTGAAAAAGAAAAATATCCCACAATTCTTTTGGTCCATGGTTTTGGCGTGACCAAAGAAGAAGCAGGAAATTTTAATAAACTTACCCAATGTCTTACAACAGCCAGTTCTTTGGTTTACCGGTTTGATTTGTCCGGTTGCGGAGAAAGCGAAGGGGATTATTCTCAAACATCTTTGTCAAAATTGAGATCTGATTTATCAGATATTTTAGATTTTGTTAAATCACAAGCTAAAGTTGATGAATCAAGAATAGGTATTTTAGGGCAGTCATTCGGGACCAGTGTCACAATTGCTTTAGAACCGAAAGTAAAATCTTTGGTTATGACAAGCTCAATATCTCATCCCAAAGTGATTTTAACAAAATTATTTGGGACAGGTTATAATCCGCATGGGACATCAAGCGTAAAAAGATCTGATGGGACTATCACAAAAATTGGGCCGCAGTTTTGGCCGGATTTTGATAATTATGATTTATTAGAATCAATTAAGAAAATTCATTGCCCTGTTCTTTTTATCCATGGCTCCCAAGATAAGAAAGTTCCTATCTCTGAAGCAGGTGCGTATTTTCAAAGTGCTGATGAACCAAAAGAAAAAATAGTTATTGAAGGGATGGAGCATGGATGGAAACCCTACAGAGAGAGAGTTTATAAGTTAGCGGTTGATTGGTTTAAAAAACATTTAGCTTAGCCTCTAGCTATTACAAGACCGATAACTTGCTGAGTGCCTGCTTTTTTCAGAGCATCAGCGCATTCTTCCATAGTGTTTCCGGTAACATAGGTGTCGTTTACTAATAATATCTTTTTATTTTCCATTGGTTCGTTACAGAAGAAGATATTCTTATTTTTTCGCAAGGATTGGGAAAGCAATGGGATTTCTAGAAATTTCCTTAATTCTTCAGCTATTTCCTGCGCCGGGTTAAATCCTCTTCTTTTTATTTCTTTGACTTCTTGAGGAACAGGGATTAGCATGAAATCAGAAAAGTCAGGTTTTTTGCCTAATAAAAAGAAATGGGCTATAATTAAGGAGGTTAACGGCTTCGCCAATTCTTTAATAAAAGGCTGATGTTTAAATTTGTGAATTAGTTTTTGGCAGAGCCTATTTTCCAAAGAAACAGCGTAGTAGAGACTGTCCAATTTTTTAGAAATACACTTAGAACATTTATCACCTTTACGCGGCTTTTGGCAAAGACAATACTGGCTTTCTGAAATTTCCAAACAAGATATGCAGTCTTGGCAGAGATGGCTTCCTTCTTGCCCGCAAACCAGACAAAAGCGGGGAAAAAGAAGATTTAGTATAAATTCTTTTATTTGTTTAAACATAGTTTATTCCCAATTGTTGTTTTCAGTTTTTATTGTATAATAAAAAGAAATAACAAAACAGGTTAAGTTTTATGATTTGGTCTCCTTTTAAAGGTCTTTCTAAAAGATTTTTAGGAATAGATATTGGCACTTCTTCAATCAAAATTGTTGAAGTTTCTCGTTGGGGAAAAAAGAAAAAATTGGAAAATTATGGCGAGCTGAATTCAGCCAATGTATATGAAGAGTCTTTTAGAACTTTTGAAAAAAATACTTTATTATTATCTGAAAAAGATGTCTCGCGGGGGATTAAGGCGATTATGGAAGAAGCAAAAATAAGTACTAAAAAGGCTGTTTTATCTATCTCTGATTTTTCCACTTTTTATACTTCTTTTGAACTTCCTCCAGTCAGTAAAGAAGAACTTCCTAGAGCAATTGAATTTGAAGCTCGTCGCTATATTCCTCTTCCCGTGTCAGAAGTTACTTTAGACTGGCAGATAACCGAAGGTAACTTTTCAGATAAGAAGAACAAGCTTAAGATATTATTGGTTGCTGTTCCTAATGAGATTATCAGACAGTACAAAAGCGTTGCCGCTCTTTGCGGTCTAGAGCTTGTAGCTCTGGAAGCAGAGGTATTTGGCTTAGTAAGATCTTTGGCCGGAACTGAAAAAAAGACAATCTGCTTGGTGGATATTGGCTATCGCAGCACTACCGTCAGTATTGTTGATAAAGGAGTTTTAAAATTAAGCCATAGCTTTGACATTTCTGGAAATGATTTCACTCAACAAGTAGCTAAGTCTTTAGGCGTTGATTTTAAGGAGGCAGAGTTATTAAAACAGAAGCATGGTTTATTACCTGATTCTGGGAAAAAAGTGGATGAAATTCTATATCCATTAGTTGATTTAATTTTAGCTGAACTAGAAAAGATTTTTAATTTTATTTCTAAAAAAGAAGGAAAAAAAGTAGAAAAAGTTATTTTATCTGGCGGCTTATCTAGGCTGCCCGGTTTAAAAAACTATTTTTCAGTGCGGCTTAACTCTAATCTTGAAAAAAATGAAGTGAGGAAAGAAGTAATTATTGGGAATCCTTTTACTAGTCTTTTTTATCCTCCAATTCTTGAAGAATCTTTAGAGATTATGGGGCCCTCTTATGCTGTAGCAGTAGGCATGGCATTAAGGGGATTAAAATAGGTTCTTGCATCTTAATTTTTTTCATTATATTATTATAGTATGGCAATCCAAATCACTCCTCACAACAGAAGAACAACAGACAAAGCTTTATGGGTAACGATATTGTTTTATCTTTCTTTAGTTTTGTTTTTGGTTTCAGTGGGCAGTTATTTTGTTTTTGACCATTTCATTGCCAGTTATTCTAAAAACTTGGATGATATTAAAATGGAGATAAGGCAGGCAGGGACCATAGAAGAAAAAATAAAAGAAAAAGAAGTTTTAGAAACACAAGGACAAATTAAGGATTTTTCAAAATTGCTTGCCAACCATAGATTTATTTCCAGTTTTTTTACTAATTTTGAAGAATGGTGTCATAATCGGGTTTGGTTCTCTAATATCAATTTGAGTATTAATGATTTTACTGTTGATCTTTCCGGAGAGACTGATAATTTCCAAACCTTGGGACAACAGATGATTGTTTTAAAAAATCACGAATTAGTTGAGGGAGTCAGTCTATCAAATATTCAAATGAATTTAGACGGGAGAATTGATTTTAATCTAAGTATTTCTTTTTATCCAAAAGTTTTTTCTTATAATTTTGAAACTGCAGAATAAATTTATGAATCGTTTTATTTTTACCATTATTGCTATTTTGCTTTCCGCTGTTGTGGGTTTTGTTTTGGCATATCCTAAATATCAGATTTTCGAACAAAAAAAAGCAGAAGTTGAATCAAAAGAAACAGAATTGCAGAACATAGAAGAACATTTTTCTCAAGTTAATGCTACTGTAGAACAGCTAAAAGATTACGAAGAAGAGTTAGTAAAGATTAATACTGCCTTACCCGCAGAGGCTTCTATTCCTACCTTGCTGGATTTTCTCAAAGCGACAGTTAAAAGCAGGGGCTTGCTTTTACAGAATTTAAGCACTGATTTTGTCACTTCTTTTAAAAAGGATGATAATAGTTTTAACGAAGAAAATATTGATATGGGTGTGGAAGAAGAGCTTTACATGGAAGAAGAAGAGTCTCTCATGGGAACGGAAGAATCCTCCACTCAAGGAGAAGAAAGTTCAGCAGAAGAAACCATTAAGGAAATAGAAATTAATCTTACAGTTTTTGGTTCTTATGAATTATTCAAGGCTTTACTGGCCGACTTGGAAGAATCTGCCCGTTTAATAGAAATAAGAGATATTTCCTTTTCATATTCTGCGATAGATAGGAACGGATATTTATTTAATTTAAATTTAAAAACTCATTCTTATTAAAATTATGGCTATTACTGTCTTAAAAGAAAAGAAAAAACAAAAGAAATTAGTTGTAATATTAGTAGCGCTGATTGTTTTAATAGTGATTGTCAACTACAAGAATTTTTATTCCGAACCGGAAGTGGAACAGATTTCTTTTCAACAGGCAAACTTGCCTTCAAGAATAAATATAAATTTTAATGTTTTGAATTCTCCAATTCTTAAGATTCTTAAGTCTTTTGAGTTAATCGGCATAGAATTTGATTATAACGGAATAACAGAATCCGGTGAGATTGCGTCAGGCACCATAATCGGTACTTCTCCAGAGGATGTGCTCAGGCAGCTGGAAGAACTCGGACTTACTGATATTACTTTAGGAGAAATGGAAGTTGGCCGAAGAAATCCATTTATGCCTTATTAAGCATGAATTTAATTCAACAATTAATTAAAAAGAAAATAATAGATAACAAACAAGCTGTTTCTTTGGAAACAGAAGTTAAGTCTTCCGGAAAGACAGAAGAACAGGTAATTTTGGAAAGAAAAGTTGTTTCAGAAAATTTTCTATTTAGGTTAAAAAGCGAAAGTTTAAAAATTCCCTTGAAAGAAGTTGCTTATAAAGAAATTCCCTTGAAGATTCTGGAATTTATTCCTGAAGAATCGGCCAAGTATTATAAGATAGTTTCTTTGGCCATGGAAAATAAGATATTGGAAGTGGGAATGGTCTATCCGGAAAACATAAAAGCGAAAGAGGCCTTAAAATTTTTGGCTCGGCAGAATAAATTTTCCTATAAAACTTCTTTAATTACTTTAAGTGATTTCAATAAGCTTTTAAAGCAATACCGTAGCCTAAAGGGAGAAGTGAAGAGAGCTTTAGTGGAGTTGGAAGACGAACTTAAAGTGGAACCTGGTCCTGCTAAAGCTGTTGAGCTGGAAAGGTTGGTGGAAGATGCCCCTATCATTAAAGTTGTGGCGGTAATTTTAAAACATGCTGTTGAAGGGAAAGCTTCTGATATTCATATTGAACCTACAAGAGACAAATTAAGAGTCAGATTCAGGTTAGATGGTATTTTACACTCCAGTATTCTCTTACCTCTAAGAATTCATCCGGCGGTTATAGCGCGGCTTAAAATAATTTCCAACCTGAGAATTGATGAAACAAGAGTTCCGCAAGACGGCCGTTTTTCAATTCGAGCAGGAGACAAGACTATTGATTTCAGAATTTCTACTTTTCCTACCACCTTAGGGGAAAAAGTAGCTATCAGGGTGCTTAATCCGGAAGAGGGCCTTAAAGATTTTGCCAGCTTGGGGCTGACAGGAAGAGATCTCAGAGTATTGGAAAAAGTTGTTAAAAAACCCTGTGGTATGATTTTGGCCACCGGTCCGACCGGTTGCGGAAAGAGCACTACTTTGTATACGATTTTGCGCAAATTAAACAAGGAAGGGGTAAACATTGCCACTTTGGAGGATCCGGTAGAATACTATATAAACGGAGTTAATCAATCCCAAATAAAACCTGAAATCGGTTATACTTTTTCCCAGGGGCTTAGGTCTTTAGTTAGGCAGGATCCTGATATTATTATGGTAGGAGAGATTAGAGATGAAGAATCGGCTGCTCTGGCTATTCATGCCGCCTTAACCGGTCATCTTGTTCTTTCCACACTTCATACCACTAGCGCGATAGGAGTTATCCCCAGACTCGTTGACATGGAGGTAAAAAAGTTTTTGATTGCGCCCACACTAAGCGTGGTTATTGCTCAGAGGTTAGTAAGGAGTCTATGCCCTAATTGCAAGAAGAAAATAAAGCCTGGAAAAGAAGTCGCGGATTTAATTTGGAAAGAGATTAAATCTTTGTCTCATGTTGCCAAAAAGGAGCTTTCCGATTTGCCCGTCGGTCCAGACAGCATCCATGTCTATGAGGCAAAGGGATGCAAAAAATGTAATTTCAAAGGGATAGTTGGCAGGTTGGGAATTTATGAAGTTTTAGAGATGACCGACAGCCTGGAAGCTCTTATCTCCCAAGATTTATCAGAAGCAAAGATTTTAGCGGAAGCAAAAAACCAAGGAATGACCACTATGAGGCAGGATGGCATGCTTAAAGTGCTAGCAGGCTTAACTTCTATAGAAGAAATATTAAGAGTGGCAGAATAATAATTTATAATATCTTAACGATTATGAAATCTATTTTACTTATTGAAGACGACCCTTTTCTAATAGATATTTACAGCACCAAATTAAAGGAGCTTAGTTTTAATGTTTCAGTCGCTAATAACGGAGATGAAGTTTTTGAAAAATTAGAGGAAGAAGAAATAGAGCTTTTCATTTTGGACATTGTTTTGCCTAATCTTGACGGCTGGACTATTTTAAAAAAAATTAAAGAGATAGAAAGATTTGAAAATATTCCAGTGGTTATTCTTTCCAATTTAGGGCAGAGGACTGATGTAGAAAAAGGATTAAAATTGGGAGCGACTAAATATCTTATTAAAGCGCATTATACACCAAGCATGGTTGTTGAAGAAATTAAAAAAGTATTAAAAAAAGATGAATAATTATAGAAAAAAAATGGATGAGCTGCTTAGTTTTACTGTGCAGGAGAAAGCCTCTGACCTGCATCTTTCAGTCGGGCATTGTCCTGTTTTAAGGATAGCCGGCCGGCTAGTGCCATTAATTAAAGAAAAAAAACTTGATTCTGAGACGGCCAAAGGGCTTGCTTTTGCGCTGATGAATGAATCACAGCAACAAAAGTTGTTTGCAGATAAGGAGCTTGATTTTTCTTATTATTTTGATAATCAAGCTAGATTTAGAGTAAATATTTATTTTCAAAAAGGAAACATTAGTGTTGCCCTTCGGTTGATACCGTCAAAGGTGCCGACTATTGAAGAATTAAATCTTCCGTCTGCTTTGCACGAATTTGCCACCCATAGACAAGGATTTATTTTAGTCACCGGTCCTTCAGGACAAGGAAAATCCACTACTTTGGCCGCTATGGTTGACGAAATAAATCGTTCTCGGGCAGAGCGCATAATCACCATTGAAGACCCGATTGAATATGTTTTTGAAGATGACCGCTCTATTATTGACCAAAGAGAAGTTTATCAGGATACTCCTTCGTTTTCCAGCGCCTTGAAAGCCACTTTTCGCCAGGATCCGAATGTCATCATGATAGGAGAGATGAGGGATCAGGAAACTA
Organism: Candidatus Parcubacteria bacterium; assembly: GCA_023137175.1. Taxonomy (GTDB): domain Bacteria; phylum Patescibacteriota; class Minisyncoccia; order Minisyncoccales; family JAGLPU01; genus JAGLPU01. The sequence goes on from JAGLPU010000021.1 coordinate 17,565, forward strand.
TCAGCACTGCCATTACTGCTGCGGAAACAGGACACTTGGTTTTTGCCACTCTGCATACTAATTCAGCCGCCCAGACCATCCACCGAATTGTAGACACTTTTCCTTCTGAGCAGCAGGGGCAGATAAGAGCCCAATTAGCCGGTTCTCTTTTGGGCATTATCTCTCAGCGGCTGGTTCCCAGAATCAAGGGAGGACTGATTCCGGTATGCGAAATATTGATTCGTACTCCGGCAGTGGCTAATTTAATCAGAGAGAATAAGGTTTATGAAATACCTTTAATAATCCAAACATCAGCGGAATTAGGAATGATTTCTTTAAATAAAGCGTTGGCTAACCTTGTCAGGGCTAAAGAAATTTCTTTGGAAAAAGCCCTCAGTTGTTCTGCAACTCCAGCTGAGTTAGGGAGATTAGTCAGATAAAACTCAAGAAAATATGAAATTTAACTACCAAGCAAGAGACAAAGACGGCGAAGAGCAATCTGGAACAGTGGAAGCCTCTTCCGAGGAAGCGGCTCTTGAGGTTTTACAAGAGCACAAACTTTATATTACTTTTTTGGAAGAACAAGAGGATATTTCTTTAATTTTTAAAAATATTGGAATTTTTGGCGGAATTTCACAAAAAGATATAGTGATGTTTTCCCGTCAGCTGTCTATAATGATAGAATCTAAAATTCTTCCAGCTCAGGCGTTGAGGACTCTAGCCAAGTCAATATCAAAAGCTGAATTTCAGGAAAAGATTATTAGGATTGCCGAAGAAGTGGAAAGTGGAACTCCTCTTTCCAAGGCTTTTGCGCTTTATCCGAAGATCTTTTCTAATTTTTATGTAAACATGGTCAAATCAGGAGAAGTTACGGGGAAGCTTTCAAGCGTGTTAAACCGGGTAGCTGACCACTTGGAAAGAGAATATCAGCTTAATATGAAGCTGAAAACAGCTATGATTTATCCTTCTTTTATCTTATTTGTTTTTGTGGCGATATTTTTTGTAATGATGATCTATATTTTCCCTCAATTAGCAGGTGTGCTGGTAGAGGCAGAAGTGGATCTGCCGCCAACAACTCAGATAATGATGGCTATCTCTGATTTTATGATAGCTTGGTGGTGGGCGATAATAGTTTCTTTTATTGTTTCTTCGATAGCAATAGTGAAATATGCGAAAACAGCAGAGGGTAGAGAAGCTATTGACTCTTTTTTTCTGAAAGTTCCTTTGGTCAAAAACTTCTTAAAAAGCGTTTATCTTTCCCGTTTTGCTGAGAACCTTTCTACTTTGGTTGTGGCCGGCATACCGATCGCCAAAGCCTTGGATGTTGCGGCGGAAGTTATAGATAATTCTATTTACGGAGAGATTATTTTAGCTACTAAAGAAAATGTGATAAAAGGCAAAAGCATGAGTTCTGTTCTAGAAGAATATCCAGAGTTTGTTTCGCCTCTTTTTGCTCAAATGATGAAAGTTGGAGAAGAAACCGGAACAATGGATACTACTTTAATGAAAATTGTGGATTTTTATAAAGGTGAAATTGATGCTTTTATGGACGGACTGTTAAGTATTATTGAGCCGATTTTGATTGTTGCTTTAGGTGGAGGAGTGGGCATTTTAGTCGTTTCTGTTTATATTCCTCTTTACCAGATTGGAGGAATGTAAAATGAGTTTTCCACAGCTTGTTTGCTCAAATATGTTATAATAAAAGAGTAAAAATATTAAAGGTCGAAAAGACAAATAATTATTTATATTTTAAATTAAAAATGAAAACTTTAATTAAATCAAAAGGTTTTACTTTAATTGAATTGTTGGTGGTTATCGCTATTATCGGTATTTTAGCCGGTATTGTATTGGTTTCTTTGTCAGGAGCCAGAAACACTGCTAAAGACGGAAGGGTTATAGCTGACATGAATCAAATCCGCAGCCAGGCGCAAATTGTAGAATTAGAAGATGACGATTGGGCAGATGTTTGCGCAGATACTGATATAACGACGCTTATAGCTGATATTGGTGATCAAGTAGACGGTTCTGCCACTTGTGTTGATGACGTACTTGGAACTGGATATTGCGTATATGTCGCATTAAATGAATCAGGCCAGTATTATTGTGTGGACAGTACTTTGAAATCAGTTAAAACCGGGACTAATCCCGCAACGGCTCACTGTAATGCCACGACTTGGTCTTGTCCGTAATCCAAACATTTTCGATCGTAAAAAGCAGAGAGTGATCTCTCTGCTTTTTTTGCGGAAATAGCGTTTTTTTGATATAATAAAAAAATGTCAGACATATTTTTATATCCAGCGTTTTTTATCTTAGGAACAATCATTGGAAGCTTTTTAAACTGTTTGGTTTGCCGTCTTCATAATAATGAAGATTTTTTAGTTAAAAGATCTTATTGTCCTCATTGCAAGCATCCATTGTCTTGGCAGGACTTAATTCCTATTTTCAGCTTTTTATTTTTAAAAGCAAAATGCCGGTATTGCAAAATGCCGATTTCTTCACAATATTTTTTAGCAGAATTGGCTACAGGAGCTTTATTCGTGCTTGCCTTAACGCAGCATTCCTATTTTTTGCTTCTCGCTTTCTGTTTTTTGATTGTTATTTTTATTTACGATTTTAAATATTATATTATTCCGGATAAAGTAATTTTCCCGGCGATAATCATTTCATTCTTTTACCAGCTGGTTTCAAATCTTCAGTCAATTGATATTTTCTATTCCGCTGTTATAAGCGCTCTGGCAGCGGCTGGTTTTTTTCTGGCAATTTTTCTTATTTCCAGGGGGCGCTGGATTGGTTTTGGGGACGTTAAACTAGCTCTTTTTATGGGCTTGCTGCTAAATTTTCCTAATATTCTGATAGCCCTATTCCTAGGTTTTTTTATTGGTGCTATAATAGGAACAGTGCTCATCGTTTTAAATAAGAAAGGTTTAAAGTCAGAAGTGCCATTTGGCCCATTTTTAGTGACTGGAACCTTGATTAGCATTTTTTGGGGTGAAAAGATTTTTAATTGGTATTTAACTTTGCTGTATAAATAATTTTATGCACAAATTTTTTGATAATAAAGGTTTTGCTTTGATAGAACTTTTGGTGGCGATGGCTATTATTGTTATTTTGTCATTTACAATTCTTTTTGATTTTGATACAGGACAAAAAAAATTGGCATTGCAAAGAGATGCTTATAAGTTAGCGCAGGATATAAAGAGAGCGCAGGAAATGGCAATGTCAGGGATAGAAATAGATTGTGATGATGGTCTTCCTTTTGTTCCTGCTGTTGGGTATGGCATTCATTTTAAAAAGTCGGCGTACAAAGACGCCGACGGTCAATTTTATATTTTATTTGCCGAATGCAGCGGCAATGAACAGTATAACAGCGGAACAGACATAGAGGTAGAGAAAATTTATTTAATAAAGGGAATTGAAATAACAAAATTAAAACCCTCTGATGATTTTGGTATTTTCTTTCAACCGCCTGATCCAGTTACTTATATCAGCAATTTCGAAACAGGCCAAACAGCAGAGATTGAAATTTCCTGCGAAGATGATACTTCTATTACTAGAAGCATTATTGTCAATAACGCTGGACTAGTAGAGGTAAAATAATTATGAAAAATGAATTATTGAAAAATAATAAAGGTTTTTCTTTACTGGAAATGGTATTCACTGTTTTTATTTTAACGGTGGGCATAGTCGGGATTTATGGAGCTGTGACAAGGTCTATGTCTCAAAATTCGTATATCTCTTCCCGCTTAATAGCAAGCTATCTTGCCCAGGAAGGGATTGAGATTACCAGAAATATCAGGGATGGAAACTGGCTGGATGGAGAACCATGGACAACTGGACTTGATTCTTGTAATGCTGGCTGCGAAGCTGATTTTAATGAAACTTTAGCAATGAGCGCTTATACAGGTAATTTTTTATACATTGACGATACTGACGGAATTTATAAATATATCAGCGCTCCTTCAGAGAATGACATTAAAACTAAATTTCAAAGAAAAATTATTACCTCACCTGCAGTGGATTCTATGATTGTTAAAGTGGAAGTTATTTGGGAAGGCGAATCTTTTTTCGTCCAAGAAGTATTATATGATTGGAAATAACATAAAAAATAAAAAAGGCTTTATTTTAATTGAAATGTTAGTAGCGCTAGCAGTGTTTATGATTGTTGTTGTCAGCATCACCAGCCTTTCTGTTTCGGCTATTCGCAACCAAAAAATAATTTTAAAAAGCCAAGAGCTTTTTAGCCAGACTAGCTACACTCTTGAATATATGAGCCGCGCCTTGAGGATGGCGCAGAAAGACTTGCAGGGAAATTGTTTGGTTTTTCCGGCGACTAACGATAGTTACCAAAACCCTTTAGGTGATTCTTCTATTGTTAGGTTCTTAAATTATCAAGGGGAATGCCAGGAATTTTATTTAGATAGTGGAGAATTAAAGGAAAGAAAATCATCAGATCATGATTGGACACATTTCGCCACTGGCGTAGCTTTAACTTCAGACCATATGACAATTCATTCTCTTAATTTTCACCTTATAGGGGCATCCCATGCTGATAACCTTCAGCCGAGAGTAACCATGTCGTTGGACATTCAAGTTAATAGTATCTCCGATGCTCCGCGATTTAAAATTCAAACTACAATTTCACAAAGAAACTTAGACTTATGATAAAATTTAAAGATTCACAAAAAGGCATTTCTCTTTATCTCGCTCTCCTTATTTTAAGCCTTAATTTATCTATAGTTTTAGGAATAACTATTATTTTGATAAATGAAATGAAGAGAACTCAAAAGTTAGGATATTCAGTAGTTGCTTTTTATGCCGCTGATACCGGCATAGAAGAAGCAATAGATGACAGAGACAATCATCCAACCTCTTACTCTGGTTCTTTTAATCTAAGTGGCAATGTTGCTTCTTATGAAGTATCTGTTACAGACATGGGAGGTGGTAATTTTTCTATAAAATCTGTTGGCAGTTATGAAGGAACCAAGAGAGCGATTAGCGCAACTTATTGATGAAGAAGCAAGAAATTAAAAATCGTATAGAAAAACTTAAAAAGGTGATTAATCATCACCGTTATTTATATCATGTTCTTAATCGTCAAGAAATTTCTGACGAAGCTTTGGATTCATTAAAACATGAGCTTTATCAATTAGAGCAACAATATCCGGAATTTATTAATGCGGATTCGCCCACTCAAAGAGTTGGAGGAGAGCCGCAGAAACAATTCGAAAAAGTGAAGCATGAAGCTCCTATGCTTTCCATTGAGGATGTTTTTTCGGAAAAAGAACTTATTGACTGGCAAAAATATTTAACTCGGCTGGCTCCTGCTGCTGAATTTGATTATTTTTGTGAACTTAAGGTTGACGGTTTTGCCGTTACCTTAATTTATAGGGATGGGGTTTTTGTTTGCGGAGCTACCAGAGGAAATGGGAAAATAGGAGAGAATGTTACACAAAATTTAAAAACCATAGAAAGCATTCCTTTAAAGCTTGAGCTGCGCGAAAATTTGCCAAAAGAGATTGGGCGTCTTGAAAAAAATATTCAAGCATTGATTAACAAGGGAGAAATTGAAATCAGAGGGGAAGTCTATATGGCTAAAAAAGATTTTAATAAATTTAATAAAGAGAGGTTGAAAAAAGACCTGCCTATTTACGCTAATCCGCGCAATTTAGCGGCCGGCTCTATCCGCCAGCTTGATACTAAACTAACAGCTGTCCGTCCCTTAAGGTTTTTAGCCTATGATATTATCACTGATTTTGGCCAAAAAAAACATTCGCAAGAACATCAAGTTCTGCCTTTTTTAGGTTTTAATGCTGATTTAGGCAAAGTATGCGCTGATTCTAAGGAAATAATAAGCTTCTGGCAAGAAGCGGAGAAAAAAAGAGACAAGATTGCTTTTCAGGTTGACGGGGTTGTAGTAAATATAGACAAGAATGCTGTTTTTGAAAAACTGGGGAAAGTAGGCAAAAGTTTTAGAGCAGCCAGAGCTTTTAAATTTACGCCGAAGCAAGCTGTTACTAAAATTGAAAATATTAAAATCCAGATTGGCAGAACAGGTGCTATTACTCCTATTGCATGCCTTAAGCAGGTGAAGATAGAAGGAGTGACTATTTCGCGGGCTACTCTTCATAATGAAGATGAGATAAAAAGATTGGGCACGATGATTGGAGACACGGTGATAGTGGAACGGGCTGGAGATGTAATTCCTGCAGTGTTGAAAGTATTGCCTGAGTTAAGAAGCGGGCAGGAAAAGAAATTTAAAATGCCTGTTCAATGCCCTAGTTGTGGAACAAAGCTTGTTCGTCCGCAAGGAGAAGTGGTATGGCGATGTGGCAACAAAAGCTGTTTAGCCCGCAAAAAGCAATCTCTGCATCATTTTGTTTCCAAAAAAGCGTTTGATATTTCCGGACTGGGGCCAAAGGTTATTAACCAGTTGCTGGCAAATAACTTGATATCCAATCCTGTTGACCTTTTTATGTTAAAAGAAGGGGATTTGTCGTCCTTAGAGAGGTTTGCGGATAAGTCTGCCCAGAATTTAGTTACAGCGATAGAAGACAGCAAAAAAGTCAGCTTACAGCGCTTTATTTACGCTTTAGGCATTCGCCATATCGGCGAGGAAACAGCCATAGACCTAGCTAATTATTTCGGTTCAATTAAAAAATTAATCAATGCTTCTCAAGAAGAGATGGACTGTTTGCCGGACATTGGCCCGGAAACTTCTAAAAGTCTTTATAGTTGGCTTAATACAGTCAGAAATGTTGAATTAATTAATGATTTACAAAAACACGGGGTGGAAATTATTAATCCCTCAAGAGCTATAATTAAAGCTCAAAAATTAAAAGGCAAAAGTTTTGTTTTCACTGGTTTCTTGGATTCGATGACCAGAGATCAGGCGAAAGAAAAGGTTAGGTTGCTAGGCGGCAGTGTGCCTGAATCTGTGTCTGCAAAAACAGATTTCGTTGTGGCTAATAAAGATTCCGGTTCTGCTAAATTCAGCAAGGCCAAAAAACTGGGAGTTAAACTCATTAACGAGCAGGAGTTTTTAAAAATGATTAAATAGATGGAACTTTTAAAACATTTTCAAAAACTAGACTGGATTTTAATTGCTATTGCAGGAGCTTTAGTCGCTTTTGGGTTGTTGCTGATATACAGCTGTTCTTTAGGCAGCGGAGATTTTTTAAATTTTCAAAAACAGATTATTTTTTTCAGCATTGGAATTTTTTTGATGTTTTTAGCCTCTTTTGTTGATTTTCGTTCTTTTAAAAATGAACCGTATCTGATTTTGGCCGCCTATTTTTTCTGTCTGCTCTCTCTAGCTGGTTTGTTTTTTTTCGGACCGGAAATTAGAGGGGTTAAAGGATGGTATAAGCTGGGGCCTGTTTCCATAGACCCCATAGAATTCACTAAGCTTATTTTAATAATTCTCTTGGCCAAATATTTTTCTCTTCGGCACATAGAAATGTACAGGGTTCGGCATATTTTACTTTCCGGACTTTATGTTTTTTTGCCAGCCGCTTTAATATTTTTTCAACCGGACATGGGTTCGGTAATGGTATTGGTTTTTTTATGGATAGGAGTTTTGCTTATTTCCGGAATCAAGCTGCGACATTTTTTAGTTTTACTTTTATGCGGCTTAATACTTTTTGCCTTTAGCTGGATGTTTTTGTTGAAAGACTACCAAAAAGAAAGAATTATTAGTTTTGTTCAGCCCCAATTTGAACCATTAGGGATCGGCTGGAGCCAGACACAGGCGAAAATTGCCATTGGCAACGGCGGGCTCTTGGGCCAGGGTATTGGAAAGGGATCACAGACCCAGTACGGATTCTTGTCAGAACCGCAAACCGATTTTATTTTTTCCGCCATTGCGGAAGAAACAGGATTGGCAGGGGTAACGGTTTTATTAACCTTGTTCTTGCTCTTTATGTGGCGAATACTCAGAATTGCAGCCAAAGTACGGTCTAATTTTTCCCGGCTTTTTATTTCCGGCTTTGCCGTTCTTTTGGCTGCACAGATTTTTATTAACATTGGTATGAACTTGGGACTTCTACCTATTATCGGTATACCCATGCCTTTTGTAAGCTATGGTGGTTCCGGTATGATAATGTTTTTTATTGCTTTGGGTATTTTACAGAACATCAAAACAGAGGTTGACAGGACAAGCTAAATTTGTTATTCTAATTTCAGTGAGTGCGAGAGTGCAAACTCCGCATAATTCTTTGTTGGCGAAGAACCTTGCTTAAGCGAGGTTTTTTGCTTTTTTTATTTCAATAATGTAAAATATAGTTGGCCTCGACAGCACTCACATAAACATTGAATTGGAGTTCGCTTCGGGGCCATTTTTATAAAATGAAGGAAAATATTAATCAAGAATTATCTGGAGTGCGAAAGGATGTTTCTTTAGCCGATTACACTACTTTTAAAATTGGCGGATTGGCCAAGTATTTTTTTGAAGCGAAAACCAAAGAAGATATAGTCAAAGCAATCAAGGCAGCAATAAAATGTAATCTGCCTTTTTTTATTTTAAGCAGAGGAAGCAATCTTTTGATTTCCGATAAAGGCTATCAGGGGTTAATAATCAGAATTGCTAATCAGGAATTCAACAATCTTCAGTGCGGAGCCGGCATGGATTTAAGCAAGCTGGTAAATTTTGCCAAGGAGAATGAATTAACAGGAATGGAATGGGCTGCCGGCATTCCTGGAACAATCGGCGGAGCAATTTGCGGTAACGCAGGAGCTTTTGAATATTCAATAGCCGATGTTCTGGCTCAAGCGGAAGTCCTTGATGTTAAAGAAGAGGAAATAAAGGTTTTTCAAAATAAAGATTGCCAATTCAGCTATCGTAGCAGTATTTTTAAAAAGAATCCTCAATTAGTAATTTTGTCAGCCGGTTTTAAATTAAAGCAAGGAAGAAAAGAAAATATTGTTCAAAAAATGCAAGAGCATTTGGAACATAGGGCTAAGACACAGCCGACTGGTTTCCCTTGCGCCGGCTCTATTTTTAAAAATTCTACTGATTTTTCCGCTGGACAGATGATTGAGCGATGCGGGCTTAAGGGGAAAAAAATTGGCAAAGTTGAAGTTTCTCAAAAACATGCCAATTTTATTATCAATACGGGCGGTGGAACAGCCAAGGAGGTTGTTACTTTAATAAATTTAATTAAACAGGAAGTTAAAAAAAAGACAGGGACAACCCTGGAAGAAGAAATACAATATCTTGGTTGACTTTTCTTTTAAAAATGAAATAATTAAATAATATGAAAATAATCATAAAAACAGAGAAAATAGAATTAACTCCTGCTATTAAGGAGTTTATTGAAGAGAAAATCGGCGGCTTGGAAAAGTTCGTTACTTTGCTGCAAGAAGAGGAAAAAGATTATTTTGAAGGAAGAAAACCAAAAATAGAAGCTTTGGTTGAGGTGGGGAAGACTACTTTACATCACAAGAAAGGCCCTTTCTTTAGAGCGGAGTGCCAGATAGTGCATCTTAAAAAAAGCATTAGGGCTACAGCGAAATCAGAAGATTTAAGGCAGGCAATAGTGGAAGTAAAAGACGAACTGCAAATACAGTTAAAAAAGTATAAGGAGAAGCCAAAGGCAAAGGCAAGAAAAAGTATTTCAAAATAGAATATCTTGTTTTAAACAGCGCTATTTACTTGTGCTATTTTAACATTAAATATGGGAAATTTTAGTTCAATTTTTAGTAAATTTTTCAGTGGCGGCGAAGACAAACATCTGAAAAAAATTCAGCCGTTAGTAGAAGAAATAAACAGCCTCGAATCAAAATTCGAGGGTTTTTCTGATGGAGAGCTGAAAGGAAAAGCAACTGAATTTAAAGAAAGGATTGTAAACGGGGAATCCCTTGACATCCTTCTATCAGAAGCCTTTGCCGTTGTTAGAGAAGCGGCTAAGAGAACCTTACAGCAGCGACACTATGATGTTCAATTAATAGGAGGAATAATTTTGCATCAAGGAAGAATAGCTGAAATGAAAACAGGAGAAGGAAAAACTCTATCTTCCACCCTAGCTGTTTATCTTAATGCCTTAGAACAGAAAGGAGTTCATGTGATTACAGTGAATGATTATTTAACCAAAAGAGATATGGTTTGGATGGGACAGGTTTATCACTTGCTAGGGCTGTCTATCGGCTGCATAGTTCATGACGCAGCCTATATTTATGATCCAACACTGGATAAAGAAAATGATGAAGCCAGAGATTTAACAGGCGGCTTTAAAGTTATTGAAAGCTATTTAAAACCGGTTTCCAGGAAAGAAGCATATCAAGCGGATGTCACCTATGGAACGAATAATGAATTTGGCTTTGATTATTTGCGGGACAATATGGTCTATGACGCGGAAGCTCGAACTCAAAGAGAATTTAATTATGCCGTTGTTGATGAGATAGACTCAATTTTAATTGACGAAGCCCGAACTCCTTTGATTATTTCCGCCCCGGATACTGAGGCGACCAAGACTTACGGCGAGTTTGCCAAAATCATTCCCCATTTAAAAGAAGATGCTGATTATAGTATTGACGAAAAACTAAAAGCAGTCACTTTGACGGAAGAGGGTGTTGAAAAAGTGGAGAAAATTTTAGGAATGGAGAATATTTATGAAGAGAAAGGAATAAAATATTTACACCATCTTGAACAAGCTTTGCGCGCTCAGGCGCTTTTTAAAAAAGATAAGGATTATACGGTAAGAGAGGGACAGATTATTATTGTTGATGAATTTACCGGTCGTTTATTGCCGGGTCGTCGCTATTCCGGAGGTCTTCATCAGGCGATTGAAGCTAAGGAAGGGGCAAAGGTCCAGCCGGAGTCAATGACTTTGGCTTCAATCACTTTTCAGAATTATTTCAGAATGTATAAAAAGCTTGCCGGTATGACTGGAACTGCGCTTACTTCTGCTGAAGAGTTTGATAAAGTTTACGGACTGGAAGTGACAGCTATCCCCACTAATAAACCAATGTTGCGTGAAGATTTGTCAGACAGGGTTTATAAAACAAGGGATGGCAAGTTTAAAGCGGTGGTCGCGGCAATCAAAGAAAGACATGAAAAGGACCAACCGATTTTGGTGGGAACAGTTTCCATTGAGAGAAACGAATATTTAGGCAAGCTATTAGAAAGAGAAGGAATCCCCCATAAGATTTTAAACGCCAAGCGCCACGAACAAGAGGGAGAAATTATTGCCCAAGCAGGTAAAAAAGGAGCAGTGACAATTGCCACCAATATGGCCGGCCGGGGAGTGGATATAACCCTGGGAGGCAATCCTGCTCAAGACATGGAAGAGATTGCAAAAATAGGAGGGCTTCATATTATTGGCACTGAAAGGCATGAAGCTAGGAGGATTGATAATCAGCTGCGGGGACGAGCCGGCCGTCAGGGAGATCCTGGTTCTTCTCAGTTTTTTATTTCTTTGGAAGACGATTTGCTACGGATATTTGGCGGAGACAAGATAAAATCTTTAATGGAGATGTTGAAAATTCCAGAGGACGAGCCAATTGAAGTTAAATTAATTTCAGGCGCTATTGAATCAGCTCAGTCAAAAATTGAGGGAATGAATTTTGATCTAAGAAAGCACCTTTTGGATTATGATGATGTTTTGAACAAGCATCGAGAAGTAGTTTATAAAAAAAGAGCGGAAGTTTTAGAAAAATTTGAACAAGGCAGGTTAAAAGCATATGTTATGGAACTTGCGGAGAAACAAGGGCAAAACAAAGAGGATTATGAAAAAAAAGAAGCGGAAATAGGAACAGAAAATATGAGAAGAATAGAAAAGATTGTTTGTTTGCGGACATTGGATTTTTTCTGGATGGATCACTTGGAAGCTATGGACCATTTAAGGGACTCAGTACGTTTAAGGGCTTATGGTCAGCAAGATCCTTTAATTGAGTATAAAAATGAAGGGCATAGAATGTTTCGCAATTTCTTAGATACTGTTGAATCAGCCATTGTCAAAAATATTTTTGCCGCTAATCTGCCGTCTCAGCCATCTGTGCCGATGTTCAGCGAACCATCAACTTCAGCTAGCTCTAAAACTCCGTTGGACAAAAAAGCTGGCAGAAATGATCCATGCCCATGTGGAAGCGGTAAGAAATATAAAAAATGCTGCTATCCCAAATATGGATAATTGACAATTAAGCTTTTTGAGCCTATATTAAACCAATGGTAAAAACGAGAATTTACTTAACTATTGTCTTTATTTTCCTTCTGGCTTTTCTCGCCGGCAATTTTGTAGAGCCTAAATGTTTCAACCAAACAGCCGATAATCTAAACTCCAAACTTTCATGGCAAGTGCCTCATTTCTGGTCCCTGCCTTTTAAATTCGGTTTGGATTTACAGGGAGGTGTCCGATTAATTTATCAAGCAGATTTGTCTGATATTTCGGAAGGAGATAGAGACTCGGCTATGGAAGGAGTGCGTGATGTTATCGAAAGGAGAATAAATACTTTTGGTGTTTCTGAACCGCGTATAACAACCAGTAAAGCTGGGGAAAACTGGCGTTTAGTAGTAGAGCTTCCGAATGTAAAAGATGTTAGCCAAGCTTTAGAATGGATTGGAGAGACCCCTTTATTGGAATTTAAAGAAGAAAACACTTTGCCAGAGCTTACTCCTGAACAGGAAAATCAAATGGAAGCAGATAATGCAGTTATTAAAGTCGAAGCCAAACGGATTTTGGCTGAGGTGCTGAAAGAGGGTGCGGATTTTGCTTCTTTAGCCAGAGAATACTCTGAAGATACTGTTTCTCAAGAGAAAGACGGAGATTTGGGCTGGTTTTCCAAAGGAACAATGGTGCCACAGTTTGAAAAAGCTGTTTTTGACGAACTGAAAACAGGAGAAATCACGAAAGACTTAGTGGAAACTGTTTATGGCTACCATATTATTAAAAAAACAGATGTTCGGGAAAACGAAGTTAAAGCCAGCCATATTTTAATTAGAATAAAAACCAAATTTGATTATCTGGATTTATCGCAATGGACGCCTTGGAAATATACAGGGCTGGGCGGAGAACATTTGCAAACAGCTCGTTTGGAATTTGAGCCGACTTCAGGGGCTCCGACAATAGCTTTAGAATTTAAAAAAGAAGGGACGCAAATGTTCGCTGAAATTACAAAAAGAAATGTGGACAAACCTTTAGCCATTTTTTTGGATGGAATGTCAATTGTTGACACTACTGGCGATGGAGAGATTACTTTTGAGGATATTTATGCTCCGACAATTCAAGAGCCGATAACCAGCGGCAAGGCGGTGATAAGCGGCAATATGGACATTGTTCGGGCAAAAGAAATTGTCAGGAGGTTGAAGGCTGGTGCTTTGCCGGTTGATATCGGCGAACCGATTTATCAGAAAACCGTTGGTCCGAGCCTGGGAGCGATTTCTTTGGAAAAATCATTAGTGGCCGGCATATATGGATTTTTGGCAGTAATTCTGTTTATGATTGTGTTTTATCGCTTGCCGGGAGTATTGGCGTCAATTTCTTTGCTGGTTTATGCAGTTTTGCTCTTGGCTCTTTTCAAGCTAATTCCCGTCACCCTGACTTTGGCCGGTATGGGAGGAGTTATTTTATCTATTGGTATGGCGGTTGACGCTAATGTTCTTATATTTTCCCGTATGAGAGAAGAACTAAAAGATGGAAATTCTTTTTCTTATTCTGTTGAAGAGGGTTTTAGAAGAGCATGGTCTTCAATTTGCGACGGCAATCTTACTACTTTATTGGTAGCGTTTATTTTGTTCAGCTTTGGTACTAGCTTTGTTCAAGGTTTTGCTTTAACTTTAAGTATTGGAATTTTATTAAGCATGTTTTCAGCGATTTTTATCACTAAAAACTTTTTAAGAGTTTTTACTGGAACAATATTTGAAAACTGGAAATGGCTTTGGCGCTAAAACTTATTTAATATGGATTTTTTAAAATATCGCAAAATATATTTCTTCTTTTCAGGAACACTGGTCTTAACAAGCTTGATCTGTCTGTCTGTTTTTGGTTTGAATTTTGGTATTGAATTTAAGGGAGGCAGCGTTTTGGAAATAGAGTACCAAGACGCTAGGCCTAATACCAACCTTATTAAGGAGAAGCTTTCTGATTTTGATTTTAAAGATTTATCTCTCCGGCAAGTGGGTGAGTCAGGAGTTATCTTAAGCGTTGGAGAAAAAAATATCAATCAGCAGGTTTGCGATGAAATTATTCAGAAATTGGCAGAGTTGGGAGAAATTGATCAGGAGACCAAACCGGCTTTTGAAGCTATCAGCTCGGTGATTGGGAGAGAACTTACCCAAAAGACAGGAATGATAATAGCCTTTTCCTTATTGGCAATAATTCTGTATATTTCTTTTGCTTTCAGGAAAGTTTCTAGGCCAATGGCCAGCTGGCAATATGGAGTAGTCACTTTAGTCGCTCTTTTCCATGATGTGTTGATTCCTTTGGGAATTTTCTCAATTTTAGGCAAATTTTACGGTATCCAAATAACCATTCCGGTTATTACCGCTTTGCTTACTGTTTTTGGATATTCTGTTAATAATACAGTGGTGGTCTTTGACAGAATCAGAGAAAATCTTTTCAAAAAAACAAACTTCACTTTTGAAGAAACAGTAAATGTTGCTTTGCGGCAAACCTTAACTCGTTCAATCAACACTTCCTTGACTACTTTGTTTGTTTTAATAGCTATTTTCTTTTTTGGTGGAGAAACTCTTAAGTATTTTTCTTTAGCTTTGATCATGGGAATTATTGCAGGAACTTATTCTTCAATGTTTTTAATAAATTCTGTTTTAGTCAGCTGGGAAAAAAGAAAAGCTTGACAGTATCTTTAAATTGTTATATAAAATAATAACATGTTTAATTATCCAAATATTTGCAAAAATTTAGTAAAAGATTTACCTCCTAGGTCAAAGGATGTTGTTGTTTGCCGTTTTGGTTTGGAGACAGGAAAAAAGGAAACTTTGGAAGCAATCGGCAAAAAATACGGCATCACCCGGGAAAGGGTGCGTCAAATACAAGAAGACGGGTTGAAGAAAGCAAGTGCTAAGATTAAAAGCAACAACTCTTCTTACCAGAAGATTTTTAAGAATTTTACTGATTATCTTGAAAAAGAAGGCAGCTTAAAAAGAGAAGACAAGCTCTTGGAACAACTGGGAGGAGAAAAACACTCTAACCATGTTTTCTTTTTGTTGGTCCTAGGAGATGGTTTTAAAAGAGTAAAAGGAGAACAGAATTTTTATCCTTTTTGGACAACTGATAATAATTCAGCAAGTTTGGCCAAAAAAATTGGCGATTTTTTCGTTAAAAAATTCAAAAAAGAAAACAAACCTCTCTGCCTCGGAGAGATTTTTAAAATTTATCAGCATGAAGTTTTGCCGCAGACGAAAAAAACATTAAGCGCTCCGGTTTTATTATCTTTTATTGAAGTTTCCCGACAGGTTGCCCAGGCGCCTAATGAACGGCTTGGCTTAGATTTTTGGCCGGAAGTCAACCCAAAGGGAGTTAGAGACAAGGCTTATCTAATACTTAAAGAAGAGAACAGACCTTTGTATTTTAAAGAGGTGACTGACCTTATTAATGACGCTAAAGGAATAAAAGGAACTGTTCTTCCTCAGACCGTGCACAATGAATTGATTCGTGACGATAGGTTTGTTTTAGTCGGCCGGGGAGTTTACGCCTTAAAAGAATGGGGATATGAGCCTGGTGTAGTTAAAGATGTTATTTTGAAAATTTTAAGGGAGCGGGAAAAACCAATGACCAGAGAGGAATTAGTTGCCAAAGTTTTAGAACAGCGGCAAGTAAAAGAAAATACCATTATTTTAAATTTACAAAACAAAAAACACTTTTTAAGGAACGACCAAGGAGAATATTTTATAAAAATTTAGTATACTCATTATATAATGGAGGAGGAATTTTTAATAATTTTTAATGTCTTAAGAGATTTCGTTAAGGCGTGGTGGTGGGTGCCGTTGCCTTTTATTCTTTATCGTTCTTTTGAATTCCTTTATCTTTGGTGGAGGCAGGAAGTTTTTGACAGCAAAATTGAACGCATCCTTTTGGAAATAAAACCTCCCATAGAAGTATTAAAACCGTTACGGGCTATGGAAGCGGTTTTTTCTGGTTTATGGCATATTTATGATCCGCCGAATCCGCGGGAAAAATGGCTGGAAGGAAAATTTCTGCTAACTTTGTCACTAGAAATTGTTTCCATCGAAGGCGAAATACATTTTTATATCAGAGTGCCTAAAAATTTGCGCAATATGGTTGAAGCTTCTATCTATTCTCAGTACCCGGATGTTGAGATTTCAATTGTTGACGATTATATTAAAAATGTTCCCAAAACCATGCCTAACAAGGAGTGGGAGCTTTGGGGCTGTGATTATGAGCTAATGAAGAATGAAATTTATCCTATTAAGACTTATAGCAGTTTTTTCGAAACCAGCCCGGAGGCCAGCAAAGAAGAAAAAAGAATTGACCCATTATCTCCCCTGTTGGAAGGAATGTCAAAATTAGGTCCGGGAGAACAATTATGGGTTCAAATTATGGCTAAGCCGCTTGTGCCGTCAGTGGACTATGATTTTCCCAAGCTAGGCCGGGACGCAGTAAATAAATTAATAAAGAGGCCAGCAGAGTCAGGAAAGCCATCTATAATGATTAATAAAGATGACTTGATAGGAGCGACTGATTTATTGGTTTTCGGCGAAAAAATGGAACAAAAAAAATCCGAGACAAGAGAGTTCATCCCTCCGGAAATGAAGCTTACTCCCGGAGAGAGGGAGATAGTAACGAAAATTGAAGAAAAGGTCAGTAAAACCTCTTTTATGTCTAATATTAGATTTATTTATCTGGCCAAAAAAGAGTCTTTTTTTGGCGCGCATAAAGCATGGGTTATGGGTTTTTTCGATCAATTTAATACCACTCATTTGAATGCTATGAAGCCTTGGAAAAAAACCATTACCAAGGTTCACACAGTATTGACATGGTTTTTGGACGCAAGAAGAGTTTATGTTAGGAAGAGAAGACTTTTAAGGAGATATATGGGGCGAGATACTCCTTTATTCCCTGAATCAGGAGGAACCTATGTTTTAAATATTGAAGAGCTGGCCACTTTGTATCATTTTCCGGGGAGAACTGTTTCCTATGCTCCGGGAGTTAAAAGAGTTGAGGCTAAAAAAGGAAAGGCTCCTTTCAGCTTGCCTGTTGAATAGCTTCTCCACATACCCTATAATAAAGTCATGGGTGAAATCAATTTTTTTGCGAAAACGGATTTTCGCAACCAAATGAAAAAATTCGGCATTAAAACCGACGATAGACGGCGGCATGTTTATGTTGTGGGAAAGACAGGCATGGGGAAAACAGCCATGTTGGAAAATATGGCTATTCAAGATATTCAGCAGGGAAATGGCATAGGTTTTGTTGATCCTCACGGAGAAGCGGCGGAAAGGCTGCTTGATTTTGTTCCTTCTAATAGAATTAATGATGTTATTTATTTTAATCCGGCAGATATTAATTTTCCTATTGCTTTTAATATTATGGAAAAAGTGGATTCGGAGTACAGGCATTTGGTGGCTAGCGGACTAATGGGAGTATTTAAAAAGATCTGGCCCGATGTTTGGTCGGCGCGGATGGAATATATTTTACATAATTCCATTTTGGCTTTACTTGAATATCCGGATGCAACCTTATTGGGTGTCAACAGAGTCTTGTCAGACGTTGATTATCGGAAAAAAGTTATTGATAAGATTACTGATCCTATTGTTAAGAGTTTTTGGGTTACTGAATTTTCCCGTTATTCTCAAAAATACGAAGTAGAAGCAACGGCTGCTATCCAAAATAAAATCGGTCAGTTTATTTCTACTCCTCTTATCAGAAATATTATCGGGCAGGTTAAATCTTCTCTTGATATGAGGGAGATTATGGACAAGAAAAAAATCTTGATTCTGAATCTTTCCAAGGGAAGAATAGGAGAAGATGCCTCTCGTTTATTAGGCTGTCTTTTGATTACTAAATTACAATTAGCGGTGATGTCGCGGGTAGATATACCAGAAGAGGAAAGAAAAGATTTTTTTCTTTATGTCGACGAATTTCAGAATTTTGCCACAGAATCATTCGTCAGTATTTTATCCGAAGCAAGAAAATACAGGCTGTCTTTGATTTTGGGCCACCAATACATTACTCAAATGGAAGAAGGGGTTAGGGACGCGGTTTTTGGAAATGTCGGAACACTGATTTCTTTCCGGGTGGGAGCTGATGACGCGGAATTTTTAGAGAAAGAGTTTTCCCCTGAATTTTGGGCTCGGGATATTGTCAATTTGGCCAAATACAATATTTATTTGAAATTAATGATTAACGGTATAGCCGGTAATGCTTTTTCCGCCCAGACGCTTCCTCCAACCGTTGCTCTTGAAAAGTCAAACAAAGATAAAATTATTAAAGTTTCTCAAGAGAGGTATGGAGTTCCCCTAAAGATTGTTGAAGAAAAAATCAGCAGATGGACAGAGTTGGCAAAAGCGCCTCCGGTTGTTAGTTCGGAATCTAAACAGCTTTATGATGCTAAATGTAGTAGATGCGGCAAGGACATTAAGGTTATTTTCGCTCCTGACGGCGTTCGTCCTGTTTATTGTAAACCTTGCTTAGGTGAAATAGAAAAAGAAAAAGTAACAAAAATAGATAAAAAGATTGTACAGAATGAGAAAAGTCTGCTTAATAAAGTTGAACAGCCGAAAGAGGAAAGAATGTCTTTAAAAGAAGCATTAAGGGAAGTTCCTGTTCCATTTTCAGCACGCAGAGAGCTTCAAACAGAAAGGCCAAAAAGGAAAGAGGTTAATCTTGGAGAACTAAAAGAAGTGTTGAAAGAGTCTGTTCAAAAACCAAAAGAAGAAGTAAAAAAAGGAGTAATTAAGCCCGGAGAAACTATTAAATTTGAATAATATGAAAACTGTCAAAGATTTTGATATTGAGGACAAACGTGTGGTAATGAGATGTGATTTCAATGTGCCCTTGGGAAACAAGGGCATTTTAGATGATTTTAGAGTTAGAAAGACTTTGCCCACAATTCAATATTTAAGCGAGCATAAAGCTAAAGTTATTTTAATCAGTCATTTAGGAAGGCCCGAAGGCAGGGAAATGAAATTTAGCCTAAAGCCGGTAGCCGAAAGATTGGAAGAATTATTAGGTAGGCAAATAGAATTTTTGAATGATTGCATCGGAGATGAAATAGACCGAAAAATAGCAGATATGAAGCCTGGAGAAATAGTGCTTTTGGAAAACTTAAGATTCTATAAAGAAGAGAAAGAGGCTGATCCGTCTTTCATTAAAAAATTGGCTGAATTAGGAGATATTTTTATCCAAGATGCTTTTGGAGTCAGTCATAGGGCTCACGCTTCCGTTACTGGTGTTCCTGAACACCTGCCCTCTGGCATCGGGTTCTTAGTGGAAGAAGAATTGAAAATTCTTTCCAAGGTCATAGATAACCCGGAGCGGCCTTTGGCAGCAATAATCGGCGGGGCGAAAATCAACACCAAAGTTAAACTGATTGAACGTTTTCTGCGAGATGTTGATAATTTGCTTTTGGGAGGAAAAACAGCTAATATTGTTTTGGACGCTAAAGGTATCTCTGTCGGCAGGTCAGCGCCTGCCCCTGATATTGCCCAATTGGTTGAGAATCTTGATTTTACCAGTCCTAAATTGCATCTGCCGGTAGATGTTATTGCGGTTAACGACAGTGCTCGTCAGGCTTTTTGCGGAGACATAAAAGAAGAAGAACTAGTTTTAGATATTGGTCCGGAGACAATTGACGATTTTTCTAAAATAATCAGCCAAGCGAAAACAATTATTTGGAACGGGCCTTTGGGAAAATTTGAAGACGAAGAATATTCCCAGGGCACCAGGAAAATAATTGAAGCGATATTGGCCAGTCCGGCTTTTTCCGTAGTCGGCGGCGGAGAGACAGCTGAATTAGTTAATCGTTTAGGATTGGCTGACAAGTTCGGCTATGTTTCCACCGGCGGCGGAGCGATGCTGAAGTTTTTAAGTGGAGAAAAACTACCTGGAATTGAGGCAATTGAAAATTAATATTATATGGAAATTAAAAACTTTAAAAAAGCTGCTAACAGAATAAAACAAGCGGTTAAAGAAAAAGAAAGAATCATTCTTTATGGAGATGCTGATTTGGACGGCATAGCTTCAGTTATTATTTTAAAAGAGACGATAAAAAATTTAGGGGGAGAAGTGGATACTGTTTATTTTCCAGATAGGGAAAGCGAGGGATACGGGCTTAATAAGACTGCTCTAAAGATTTTAAAGCCGAAAGCTCCCGCTTTATTGGTTACTTTAGACCTAGGGATAGGAAATGTTAAAGAAGTTCTTATAGCCAAGGAACTGAGATTTGAAGTAATAATCATTGACCACCATCAGGTTTTGGAAAAAGTCCCGCAGGCTTCAATAATTATTGACCCAAAGCAAAAAGAAGATAAATATCCTTTTAAGGAATTTGCCAATGCAGGTATTGTTTATAAGTTTTCACAGTTGCTCTTAGGCAAGAAAATGAGTGCTAGCTTAAATAATAATTTTCTGGAACTTACAGCTTTGGCCACTATCGCCGATATGATGGTGGAAGATGACGAGAACAAGGGTTTTATAGAAGAAGGATTGAAAATCCTTAGATACACTTTCCGGCCGTCTTTACGGATTCTTTGGGACATGAGCAGTGTCAATTCTGTTTCAGACCGTCAAATTGCCCAGAACATGATAGGAATATTAAATGCTGGCAGAACCATAAATCATTTAAATGAAGCATATTCGTTCCTGATATCTACTTCTTTAGAAGAAGCAAAAGAACAAGCAGTAGAATTGAAGGCAAGAAATCTGGAGAAAAAACTTAGGATAAAAGAAATCACCGCAGAAGTAGAAGAAGTTATTGCCGAATCTGAAGGACCTATTGTTTTTGAAGGTGGGCCTGACTGGCATCTAATTTTAATTGGTTCAGTCGCTTCAAGAATTTGCGATAAATTTGACAAGCCGACCTTTATTTTTAAAAAAACAGAAAAAGAAAGTCCCGGGACAGTAAGGGTACCTAAAGGCATAAACGCGGTAGAGGCGATGGCAAGCTGTAAGCACCTTCTTGAAACTTTTGGCGGTCATCCCGCGGCTGCCGGGTTTAGGGTAAAAAAGGAGAATATAGCTAAATTTAAAGAGGGCTTAATTAAATATTTTAAAAATCTATGAAGAAATTTATTATTTGTACGGATGGCGGGTCAAGGGGCAACCCAGGACCTTCAGCAATAGGAGTTGTTTTTTACAACGAAAAAGAGGAAATTCTTAAAAGATGTTCTCAATGTTTGGGCAAAGCCACTAACAATCAAGCAGAGTATCAAGCAGTGATATTCGCTTTAAAAAAATTCAAGGCCTTGTTCGGAAAAGCTACGGCTCAAAGCGCTGAAATAGAAATGCGTTCAGATTCAGAACTTTTAGTAAATCAGCTAAACGCAAAATACAAAATTCTGGATGAAAAAATTCAGCCTTTGTTTTTAGAAATTTGGAATTTAAGAATTGATTTTAAAAAAATAGAGTTTATTCATATTCCTAGAGAAAGAAATAAGGAAGCAGACAAGCTGGTTAATGAAGCTTTAGATAATGAAGGAAACGCGCAAAGCCTATTTTAAACAAAACCCCCGCTGAAGCGGGGGAAGTTTTAGTAGGTCTATAAGCCGAATTTTGTATCTTTCTTTGTAGAAAGATTAGCGATTATCTATCTAAGCGAGCATAAGCTCTTGCACCAGATAGGGTTTACCACGCCAAAACGTTACCGTCTGACGAAAGAAATTTTATTTTCTTACTTTTCACCTTAGCCTCAAATATCAGTTTTGCCTTTAGGGCGAAGCTTGACTTGATTGGCTGTTTAGTCTCTGTGGCACTTTCCCTAAGATCACTCTCGGTCGCAATTAACGACTACCTACTTCCCTTATCAAAGGGGGTGTCCGGACTTTCCTCCCCGCAAAACGGGGCAATCACCCAACCTACTAAAACAATTCATTTTATAATTTTAAAAAACTTTTGTCAAATTTTGCAATTTAGATTAAGATAAAGTGAGATGGTTGTAAAATTTTTCGTTGCTAGATTTTAGATTTTTAAGCAAAATGAGGAAAGCAAGTAAAAAGGCTTGAAGCGTAGTAATAGCTACGGTCAAAATCTTTTTAGGCAGCTTGACGAAGTTGCAGTTAGAAATATAAAATTGCAGCAGAAAAAGTTTTGCAAGCATTTGACCAAAATGATAAAACGACTTTTAAATTCTCAAACGAAGACTATCGCCGCTTCAGCCATAGTTTTGGCGGTAGCCACTTTACTAAGCCGAATTTTGGGGTTAGTAAGGGACAGGTTATTGGCCGGCCGTTTTGGAGCGGGAACCGAGCTTGATGTTTATTTTGCTTCATTCCAAATTCCTGATTTGATTTATAATATTTTATTCACTGGCAGCATCGTGGTTTGTTTTTTGCCTCTGTTTTCTGAATATTATTTGAAAAATAAAGAGGAGAGCTGGCGCATGATGAATCACGTCCTGAATATCTTTTTATTCTTGCTCCTTTCTCTCTTGGGCCTTTTTTTTATTCTTGCTCCTTGGTTAGTTGAATATTTAGTTCCCGGTTTTACTGCAGAGAATAAAGCTATGGTGACTACTTTGACGCGGATAATGTTTTTAAGTCCTTTATTCTTGGGACTTTCTTCTATTTTTTCCGGAGTGTTGCATTATTTTAATCGATTCCTGGCTTATTCTTTGGCTCCGATTTTCTATAACCTTGGCATTATTTTCGGCATCTTGTTTCTAGCTCCTCAGTGGGGGATCTTAGGAGTGAGTTTGGGAGTGGTTTTGGGAGCTTTCTGCCATATGCTCATTCAAATACCTTCGGCAATAAAGTCCGGTTTTAGGTATAAGATGCTTTTTGATTTTAAATATCCGGCTGTTAAAAAAATGTTTTTATTGGCTATTCCGCGTACTATTGCAGCAGCAGCTTCCCAAATAAATTTTATTGTTATCACTATAATTGCTTCTACCTTGGCTGTTGGCTCATTGACTGTTTTTAATTTTGCTAATAATTTGCGCTATCTTCCTGTTGGACTGATTGGCATTTCTTTTGCCACTGTTTCTTTCCCTTTCCTTTCGAAAGCCTGGGCGAGCAATCAAAAAAAAGCTTTTATCAACAGTTTTTCTTCCATTTTCCGGCAAATTCTTTTTTGGGTCGTTCCAATAAGCTTGCTGATGTTCATATTAAGAGCTCAGTTTATCAGGCTCGTATTGGGAACAGGAGAATTTGGCTGGCTGGAAACAAGATTGACCGCGGCTTGCTTAGGAATATATTGTCTGGGAATTTTTGCTCAGGCCTTAATCCCAACTATTCTGCGGATGTTTTTCAGCCTGCAAGACACTAAAACCCCAACCGTTATTGCTGTCGCGACAATATTTTTAAATATTATTTTTTCCATTGTTTTTGTTTCCTCATTAGGTTTTTCCAACTGGTTCAGCAATTTCATGAGAGATATTTTAAAGCTGGAAGAAATTCAAGATATCGCGGTAGTTGGATTGCCTTTGGCTTTTACTCTGATTATGCTTTGCCAGTTTGTTTTATTATTAATCTTTCTTTATAAAAAGATTGGCGATATTGACCTTAAGCGGATTATTAATTCATTTTTCAAAATAATTATCGCTGCTGTCTTTATGATTCCAACAACCTATGTTTCTCTTTATATTTTTGCCGAAGTTTTAGACACTAAAACTTTTTTAGGTTTATTCCTGCAAGCGGGAATTGCCGGAACATTGGGGATGTTATTTTATCTTTTTGTTTCTTTTTTATTAAAATCTTCAGAGCTGGCAGCAGCCAAAACTTCAATTTTTAGAGAATTTAGGAGTCAATTTTTTGACAAATAAGGAAATCCTGCTATTGTAGTGGTAAAAGAGGTTTGGTTAAATTAGCCAAACTAGTGATCTTTAAAAAAGAGGTGGGTGAAAATGAAAATTCCAAAAGTAATGACAATAATAACATTTGCAGAAATTATAATTCGGCTATGTCTTCATATCGCAATCAGTTGGTGCAAAAGATTTAGCTTAGGAATATTGGTAATAACGATATTTGTTGCTGTGGATATTATTGATAAATTGTTTTATCCCAAAGAAAAACATAATAGCGCCAATGGCGCTTTTTCTTTTTGACAAATAACAAAATTCTGCTATTATAATTTTAAAAGAAGCTTAGCTAAACTAGTTAAGCTGATGGATCTTTGAAAAAGAGGTAAGTGAAGGTGATAAGCACAACAGTCACAATATTGTATAGAGCTGCGCATTCCTCATGGCATTAATGGTCGCCACAGTTCTTTCTGGTGGCGTAGAGGCGAAAGAAATTGTCTCAGTTGCTCTAGTTTCTGGGATAGCATGGTTAATGGCAGGTAGCGACGAATAATTAATATGAGCATTTTCAGAATGCTCATTTCTTTTTTACGCAAAAAATGATAGAAAGATAGCACAAGATGGTTACAAAATTCTTTCGTTGCGAAATTTTAACTATTTCTATTTATGAAGATTAGAAATTTCAGCATTATTAGTCATATTGATCACGGCAAGTCAACTTTAGCTGACCGGTTCTTGGAATTGACCAGTGCTATTGAAAAGAGAAAGATGCAGCCACAGTTTCTGGATATGATGGATTTGGAAAGAGAAAAAGGAATAACCATAAAGATGCAGCCAATCCGGCTGAATTATGTTTTCAACGGTCAGCCATATATTTTGAATTTGATAGATACTCCCGGTCATGTGGATTTTGGCTATGAAGTTTCCCGAGCCTTGGCCGCGGTGGAAGGAGCCGTTTTATTGGTTGACGCCAGTCAGGGAATCCAGGCTCAAACTTTGGCTAACTTAGAACTGGCTCAGAAACAAAACTTGGTGATTATTCCGGTGATAAATAAAATTGATTTGAGCCATGCCAGGGTGGAAGAAACTATTAAAGAACTGGCTGATGTTTTGGGTGTGGAAGAAAGCGAGGTGATAAAGATATCAGCCAAAAACAGTATTAATATTGAAGAAGTTCTTAAAGCAGTTGTGGAAAAGATTCCTGGTCCACCAGATAATTCAGATAAATCTTTCCGCGCCTTAATATTTGATTCTAAATATGATTCGTATAAGGGAGTGACAGCTTTTGTCAGAGCGGTTGACGGCAGAATTAAAACCGGAGAAAAGATTTATTTAATGGCTGAAAAAACAGAAGGAGAAGTAAAAGAAGTGGGATTTTTCATTCCAGAACTTTCTCCTTCTTCAGAATTAAAGTGCGGGGAAATAGGCTATATCGCTACAGGGATAAAGCAGCCAGACAAAGTAAAAATAGGAGACACTATCACTAATTCGGCTAAAGAGGCCTTGCTTGGATACGAAGAATCAAAGCCAATGGTTTTTCTTAGCATTTATCCGGAAGATACCGACGATCACAAAAATTTAAAAGAAGCTCTGGAAAAGATAAAGCTTACAGATGCCGCTTTTGATTTTAAGCCGGAAATGAAGACAGGACTGGGTCGTGGATTTCAGTGCGGATTTTTAGGTTTGCTACATGCTGAAATTTTAACCGAGAGGATAAGAAGAGAATTTGATTTAAGCCTGGTTTTGTCCACTCCTTCAATTCTTTATAAAGCGGTTACCGGAGATAACAAGGAGACCTTGGTTTATACTCCCCAAGATTTTCCGGATCCTTCGGCCATCAAAGAGAGTTTTGAACTTTGGGTTAATCTTCAAATATTGACCCCGCAAGAATATCTCAGTCAGGTGTTGGAGCTGTCAAAGCTTATTTCCGCCAAATATTTAGACACTCAATGGGTTGGGGGTAAAGCAAAGCTAATATTGGAAGCTCCTTTAAGGGAAATAATAGACCGTAATTTTTATGATAAGCTGAAAAGCGTTTCTCAGGGATTTGCTTCTATGAACTATGATATTTTGGACTGGAGAAAAGTTGAACTGGTAAAGCTGGATATTTTGATTCTAGGAAAGAAAGAAGAATCCTTTGCTCGAATTGTTCCTAAAGAAAAAGCTCTGCCAGAAGGCAGAGATATGGTTAAAAAATTAAAGAAATTAATTCCTGATCAACTTTTTGCGGTTCCTGTCCAAGCGGCAGTGGGAGGAAAAGTAATCGCCAGAGAAACGATCAGCGCCAAGAGAAAAGATGTTACTGGTTATTTGTATGGAGGAGATGTTACCAGAAAGAATAAACTACTGGAAAAGCAAAAAAAAGGCAAGGCCGAGCTTAAAGCGAAAGGGAAGATCAGAATTCCTCCCGATGTCTATTTGAAAATTTTGAGCTAGATAAAGCCAATCATTAAAAAACCAATCATTCCCAAGATTACAAAAAATATTAAGATAATCCAGATAATTCTAAAAATAGTTTTCTTTTTAATCTTTTTCATTAATATATGATAGCAAAATACAAGAAAAACGCAAAATATTCTTTCCAAACTATTTTCTCTTTTTCTTTTATTGGTGTTCTGGCATTGATTATATTAATGTTTCTTCTCACTTCTAATTCAAAGCTGAGCGAAAGAAAAGAAGAACTTAGCTCTCGGATTAGTTCCTTGTCTGAAGAGATACAGGTTTTAGAAAAAGAAAACCAGGAATTGAAAGCAGGAATTTTCCAGATTTCTCAAGACAGTTATTTAGAGAAGAAAGCGCGGGAGCAGTTTAACCTTAAAAAGCCAGGGGAAGAGGTGGTGGCTTTTATTAAAGAGGAAAGCGAGAAAGAAGAAGTAGAGGAGAAAGAAAACTTTTGGCAGAAACTCCTGAAAAAAATAAAGTTTTAGTGAGATGGTTCTAAATCTTTTCGTTGCGAAATTTTAGATTCTCGAGCGAGACAAGGAAAGTAAGTGAAAAGATTTGAGGCGTGATAGAGTCACAAAGAAAATCTTTTTAAGCAACTTAACGAAATCGTAGCTTAAAATATAAAATTGTAGCAAAAATAGTTTTATAACCAGTTCACAAATGCGAGTGTCGTATAATGGCTATTACATAACCTTCCCAAGGTTGAGACGAGGGTTCGATTCCCTTCACTCGCTTAATGGTGCCAGCATGGCTCAGGGGTAGAGCAACTCTTTCGTAAAGAGGAGGTCGGGAGTTCGAATCTCTCTGCTGGCTTAATTATCCACTATTTAAAGAGTTGCAATTTTGAAGAGAATATAATATAAATAATTATAATTATTAATTAATATAGTCATAAAATATGGTTGTTAAAAATATTATGGATTTTTTAAAGAAAAATATAGCATCTTTGGTAATTATTATGGCTGGAGTTATCGCTATTTTTGCGGTAAGTTATATTCACAGCACTAACGCGCTTCCTTTGCCAGAAAACAATATTATTTCAACTAATTTTATTGTTCTGTCTGCAGATGAAGTAGGGGAAAGAACAATTGCCTATATTAACGAATATCTTTTACAAAGTCCATCGACAGCTTCTTTAATAGGTATAGTGGAAGAAAATAAAGTATATAAATTAAAAGTTAAGATAGATAGCAATGAATTTGATTTATATGCCAGTTTAGATGGAGGATTGTTATTTCCGGAAGTAATCAAACTGGAAGAAAAAACCAAAGAAGAAACTACTATCGGTAATTTTACTGCCGGTGAAAATCAAATTTGTGAAGAGAACGGTAAGCCAATTATTTATTTCTTCGGCTCTCCTGGCTGTCCTCACTGCGTCTGGGAGCATCCAATAGTGGAAAAAGCAGTTGCCCAGTTTGGAGATGAAATAGCTTTTCATAACAATATGGACGCCACTAAAGATATGGATGTGTTTTCCCAGTACAGCACTGGCGGTGTGCCGACAACGGTCCTGGGGTGCAAATATTGGAGAGTCGGTTCCGGGCAAAGCAATGGAGAGGAAGAAGAAGCTAGGATTTTGACAGCTTTAATTTGTAAATTAACGAATAATCAACCAGAAGGGGTTTGTAGCGGCGTTCAGGATTTAATTAGCCAAATAGAATCCTAATATGAAGTATTTTGTGGGAATTGATATTGGTGCGACCAAAATTATTTTTCTTTTGTTGGCAAATAACAAAATTGTCAAAAAAAAGAAGATTCCCACTCCTAAAACCAAAATTGCTTTTTTTTCAGCTTTGAAAGAAAATTTAGTTTTAGAAACCAAGCCTATCGCCGGAGTCGGCATAGGAGTTCCAGCTCTTTTAGACATTAAAAGAGAATTAGTTTTAAATTCACCAAATTTACCTTATCTTAATAATTGTCCCTTGCCACAGCTTGTTAAGGGATTTTTGTTTAAAAAATCAGCTGTTGCCATGGATAATGATGCTAACTGTTTTGCTCTGGCAGAGGCTTGTTTGGGAGCAGGACAAGAAGCTGAAGTTGTTTGCGGTATAACTCTGGGAAGCGGAATAGGGGCTGGGATAGTCTTAAACCGTAAAATTTATCATGGTGCTTATGGCTCTGGAGGAGAAGTGGGTCATATGAGCATTAAGTTTGACGGCTATAAGTGTTCCTGCGGAAGTTTTGGTTGTTTTGAAGAGTATGCTTCTGAAAAATTTTTCAAAAGAAGAAAAATCAGTTCAAAAGAATTGGAGGTTGAAGCAAGCGCAGGAGATAAAAAAGCCTTGCAGCTTTTTTCCGATTACGGCAAATACTTAGGAATAGGGTTGGCCAATATAGTTAATGTTTTAGATCCGAAAATTATTGTTCTGGGAGGAGGAACTTCCAAGACTAGTAAGTTTTTTATGAAGTCAACTCAAGAGGAATGCTCTAAGAGAATTATTTCCCCTTTAGCTAAAAAATATGTTAGAATAAAAAAGGCTAAGCTTGGAGAATTTTCCGGAGCAGTCGGCGCAGCTTTACTATTAATTAAAAAATAAAAGAAACTATGGAAGTAAAAGTATTCAGCACGCCAGTTTGTCCCTATTGTTATACTTTAAAAGAATTTTTAAAACAGCATAATATAGAATTTGAAGATATTGATGTTTCTCAAAACGAAGAGGAGCAGAAAAGAATGGTGGAAAAATCAGGGCAAATGGCGGTTCCTGTAGTGGAAATTGACGGAGAAATGATAATTGGTTTCGATAGGAAAAAGCTTTGTGAACTATTAAATATTGAAGAATAAAATATGACTAAAATTGCAATCAATGGATTCGGCCGAATTGGCCGCTTAGTGTTCAAACAAATAATTGACCGCCATCCTAATTTGGAAGTGGTGGCGATTAATGACCTTACCGATTCTAAAACATTGGCCCATCTACTGAAATATGATTCTTTGTTTGGGATTTACGGAAAAAATGTTGCGTCTACGAAAAACAGTATTTCAGTTGATGATAATGAGATAAAAATATTCGCTGAGAAAGATCCGGCTGAGTTGCCTTGGAAAGAATTGGAGATAGATGTTGTTTTGGAATGCACGGGTTTTTTCAGAACAATTGAAGGAGCAAAAAAACACATTGACGCAGGCGCTAAGAAAGTAATTATTTCAGCTCCGGGCAAAGGAGAGGGTGTTCCTTCTTATTTATTAGGGATAAACGAAGAAGAGCTTGATTTAACTAAAACAGATATTATGGATATGGGCTCTTGCACCACCAATTGTCTAGCTCCGGTAGCGAAAGTGTTGGACGAGAAATTTAAAATAGCGAGAGGATTTATGACTACTATTCATAGCTATACCAGTGACCAGCGGCTTTTAGATGCTCCGCATAAAGATTTGCGCAGAGCTAGGGCGGCAGCAGTAAACATTATCCCTACTACTACCGGAGCGGCCAAGGCTATCGGCAAAGCTCTGCCACAGCTGGAAGGGAAACTGGACGGGATTGCTTTGCGTGTTCCCACTGCCACTGTTTCCATAGTGGATTTGGTTTGCGAAGTGGAAAAACAGACTAGCACTGAAGAGGTAAACAACGCTTTTATCAAAGCTTCTCAAGAGAAATATTTCCAGGGAATTTTTGCGGTTGAAGAAACTCCTTTAGTTTCTTCCGATTATGTTGGCAATTCTTTTTCTTCTATTGTAGACGCTCCCTTAACAATGGTTAAAGATAATTTAGTTAAAGTTGTTGCTTGGTATGATAATGAATGCGGCTACGCAACCCGTATGGCGGAATTTGCCGAACTAATAGGCGAGAAGCTTTAATCACCGTTGATAAAAGAATTACAATAAAACTGACAGAGGCTGGGCCTCTGTCAGTTTTGTTTGTTTTCATGAAATTTGTTATACTATTTAGAAGAATAAACAATAATAGTTTGTGCTAAACTTGGTTTAGAGCAAACTCTAATAAATAATGGCTAAAAAAATTCCGGCAAAGTTGATAAAAAAAGGAAACTCGTATTTCCCCGGAGCTGAGACTAAGAAAAAAGCTTGGCTAAAAGATAATTCTATTTATAAAGAAAGCCCTCTTAAATTTTGGGAAAAACAAGCTAAAGAGCTTTTTTGGTTTAAGAAATGGCAGAAGGTTTTTTCTCATAAACCGCCCTACTTCAAATGGTTCGTCAACGGAAAAACCAATATTACTGCGAGTATTTTTGAAGAAAATACCTTGGGTTTTAATAAAATCAAGAACAAAGTTGCTTTAATTTGGGAGCCGGAACCTTTGGAAGAAAAACCAAGGATAATAACCTATTACGAACTTTTAAAAGAAGTTAACCGCTTTGCCAATGTTCTTAAAAGAATGGGAGTTAAAAAAGGCGATAAAGTGGGAATTTATCTTCCGATGATTCCGGAAGCAATGATATCTATGCTGGCTTGTGCCAGAATCGGAGCAATTCATGCGGTTGTTTTTTCCGCTTTCAGTCCGACAGCCTTGAAGTTGCGCTTACAAGACACTCAGACAAAAGTTTTAATTACTGCTGACGGTTACTACCGAAAAGGAAAGATTGTTAATTTAAAGCAAAACGCGGATAAAGGGGTTGAAGGAACAAATGTTAAAAAAATAGTGGTTGTTCAAC
Source organism: Candidatus Parcubacteria bacterium (assembly GCA_023137175.1). Taxonomy (GTDB): domain Bacteria; phylum Patescibacteriota; class Minisyncoccia; order Minisyncoccales; family JAGLPU01; genus JAGLPU01. Next base: position 48,459 of record JAGLPU010000021.1, read on the forward strand.
GCGCCAAGAATGAAATTTCAATGAAAAAGAATAGAGATTATTTTTGGCATGATTTGACTCAAAAAGAAAGCGATTCTTGTGAGCCAATAATAATGGACGCTGAAGATTTGTTATTCATACTCTATACCAGCGGTAGTACTGGGAAGCCCAAAGGAACGGTTCAAGCTTGCGGAGGATATGCAGTTCAGGCATATGCCACGGCCAAATACATTTTTGATTTGAAAGAAGATGATATTTTCTGGTCAACCGCTGATGTGGGATGGGTTACTGGACATACTTATAGTTGCTACGGACCGTTACTTAACGGCGCCACTTTTGTTATTTTTGAAGGCTTGCCAAGTTGGCCGAGCCCTGATCGCTGGGCTCAGACAATTGAGAAATACGGAGCAACGATTTTTTACACCGCTCCCACGGCAGTCAGAATGTTCATTAAAACATTAGGCAGTCTTAATAAGTATAAATTTGATAGCTTGCGAATTATCGGTTCAGTGGGAGAGCCGATTGACGAATCATCCTGGAATTGGTTTTTTGAAGAGGTTGGTAAAGGAAAATGTTCTTTGGTTGATACTTGGTGGCAGACTGAAACAGGAGGTATTATAATGACTTCTTTGCCAGGCATCGGTCCGTTTAAGCCTTGCTTTACCGGTTTGCCTTTCCCTGGAGTGAAAGTTGATATTTTAGACGACGAAGGCAAGTCTCTGCCTCCCAATAAAGAGGGGAATTTAGTGATTTTGCCTCCTTTTAATCCCGGCTTATTGCGCGGAGTTTATAAAAATCCAGAAAGATATGTAAAAACTTATTGGTCACAGTTTGGTAAAAAGATCTATTTTACCAGTGATACCGCCTATAAAGATAAAAAAGGCTTAATCAGGATTGTGGGCCGATCTGATGATGTGATTAAGGTCGCCGGACATCGTTTGACCACTGGCGAGCTGGAAGACGCCATAAATCAATTAAAAGATATTACTGAAAGTGCGGTAATTGGAATTCCAGACAAGATTAAAGGGCAGGCGCCGATTGCTTTTATAATTTCCGGGACGAAAAAATCTCTAGCAGTTTTGGAAACGGAAATTAAAACACAAGTGAGGAAAGAAATAGGGCCGATTGCTTCTTTAAAGAAAGTTTATCTGGTTGCTGATTTACCCAAAACAAGAAGCGGTAAAATAATGCGTCGGATTTTAAGGAAATTATTCTCTGGCGAGAATTTGGGAGACCTCTCCACCTTAGCCAATGCGGAAAGCGTGGAAGCAATTAAAAAAGTAATTAAAACGCAGAAATAAAATGAAAAAAAACATTCTATGGTTTTCAGAAGTTTGCTCTAAAGATGTTCCATTAGTTGGAGGCAAGAACGCTTCTTTGGGAGAGATGTATTCTGAATTAATAAGAAAAGGAATTAATATTCCCAATGGTTTTATTTTAACTGCTGACGCTTATTGGTATTTTTTAAAAGCGAATAAAATAGATGCAAAACTGAAAGAGATTTTTAAAAAATTCAAACCGGGAGATATCAAAAACCTTCAGAAGACAGGTTTGGCTGCGCGCAAACTGGTTTTGGGAGCTAAGTTTCCCGCAGACATGGAAAAAGACATCAGGGAAAATTATCGCCGAATGTCTAAAGAATATAAACAAAAAAATGTTGATGTCTCTGTTCGTTCTTCGGCTACGGCCGAGGATTTGCCCGATGCCAGTTTCGCGGGTCAGCACGAAACTTATCTTAATGTTTTTGGAGAAAAAAACTTGTTGCAAACAGTTAAAAAATGTATTGCTTCTTTATTTACTGACAGGGCAATTTCTTACCGGGAGGGAAAAGGATTCAAGCATATGGAAGTTGCTCTTTCAGTTGGTGTTCAAAAAATGATTAGAAGCGATTTGTCTTCTTCCGGGATAATGTTCACTTTGGATACGGAAACCGGTTTTCGCGAGGCGGTTTTGATCAATTCCATCTGGGGGATTGGCGAGATGATTGTCCAGGGGAGAATTACGCCAGATGAATTTTTTGTTTTCAAGCCGACCTTAAAGCAGGGATATAAGTCCATCTTTTTAAAGAATTTAGGCAGAAAAAACAAAAAATATATTTACGATAAAAATAGCGGGATTAAAGAAGTTGCGGTCAAACCGAAAGACCAATTAAGGTTTTCTTTGGAAGATAAGGACATTCTGACTTTGGCTAAATGGGGCTGCCAGATTGAAAAGCATTATGGACGGCCTCAAGATATTGAATGGGCAAAAGACGGTCAGACTGGCCAGTTGTTTATTGTTCAGGCCAGGCCGGAAACAATTCATGCTTTGAATATCAAGTCCTATGAGGAGTATAAGATAAAAACCAAAAACAAGCCAATTCTAACCGGTATTGCCATTGGCGAGAAAATTGGACAAGGGAAAGTAAGAGTTATCCCTGATGTTGCTAAAATTGCTGATTTTAAGCCGGGAGAAATTTTAGTGACTAAAATTACTGATCCTGATTGGGTTCCAATAATGCGTCAGGCGGCGGCAATTATTACCAATGAGGGAGGAAAGACTTGCCATTCGGCCATAGTTGCCAGAGAATTGGGCATACCTTGCATAGTGGGAACAAAAAATGCCACCAGTATCTTGAAGACAGGGCAGATTGTAACGGCCGATTGTACTCAAGGCCTTTATGGTAGAGTTTATCAGGACAAAATTCCTTTTGAAGTCAAGAAGTATGATTTGAAAAAAATTCCCAAGCTCAAGACTAAAATAATGATTAATATTGCCGCGCCGGAAATTGCCTTTAAAACTTCTTTTTTGCCCAATGATGGAGTTGGATTGGCCAGAGAGGAGTTTATTATCGCTGAAAAAATTAGAATTCATCCTTTGGCCTTGTATCATTATGATAAGTTATTGGATTTTGGGCCGAGGATTAAGGTAGGGCCGATTATTAAAGAAATTAAAGAAATTACCATAGAACACCAAAACAAAAGAGATTATTTTGTTAAAGAATTGGCCGAGGGAGTCGCTCAGATTGCGGCGGCTTTTTATCCCAAGAAAGTTATTGTCAGACTTTCGGATTTCAAAACCAATGAGTATAAAAATTTAATCGGCGGAGAATTGTTTGAAAAAGAGGAAGCAAATCCAATGATGGGCTTTAGGGGAGCTTGCCGTTATTTAGATAAAGGATATCAGCCGGCTTTTAAAATGGAATGTCAGGCAATAAAAAGAGTCAGAGAAATTTTTGGTTTGATCAATGTTGCCGTTATGATTCCTTTTTGCCGGACAGTGGCGGAAGGGAAGCAGGTTTTACATTTGATGAAAGAATTCGGCCTAACTAAAGGGGAAAATGGATTAGAAGTTGTTGTAATGTGCGAAATTCCTGCTAATGTGATTTTAGCTGACGAGTTTTTGGATATTTTTGACGGGATGAGCATTGGTTCCAACGATTTGACTCAGCTTTCTTTAGGCTTAGACAGAGATAACGCCAATATCGCTTATATCGGCGATGAACGCAACGAAGCAGTCAAAAAAATGATTGCCGAGGTTATTAAAGTCTGCAAAAGAAGAAAGAAATATATTGGCATTTGCGGAGAAGCCCCTTCAACTTATAAGGAGTTTGCCAAGTTTTTAGCGGACCAAGGTATTGAGTCGATGTCCTTGAATCCAGCGACAGTAATTAAAACTATTTTAAATTTAGCTGAATAAATTTATGGCCAAAACTTTAAAAGAGCACTTAGAAACAACAGACAGCGAGCTTGCTTTTTTGATTATTAAAATAGGCGAGATTGCGAATATTATTAGCAGTGAGCTTCCTTATCGTCGGGGCAAGGCAGACACTAAGAATGTTTTTGGTGAAGTTCAGTTAGTCGCCGATAAATGGGCGGATGAATGCTTGATTGATGAATTAAGAAAGACGGGAATAGTTAAAACAATAGTGTCGGAAGAGCATCCGGATATAGTGGAAATTAATAAGCAGGGAAGATATAATGTTACTTTAGATCCTTTGGACGGTTCTTCAAATATTGAGACCAATAATTCAGTGGGAATAATAGTGGGGATATATAAGGAAGATTTGCCAACTCAGGGAAAGCATCAAGTAGCCGCCATGTATATTCTATACGGTCCGACAACAACTTTGGTTTATACGACCTTAAACGGCGTTCATGAATTTTTGTGGACCAAAGAAGGATTTGTATTGAGGGAGGAAAACATTAAGATCCCGGAGCCAGGCCGATTATACAGCATTGGCGGATTGCGCAAAGATTGGTTGCCAAAATTCAAGGAGTATATTGAAGGATTAGAGAATAAAGGTTCTAAACTGCGCTATGGAGGTTCGTTTGTGGGAGACTTTAACCAGGTGCTCCATTACGGAGGAATATTTTCTTATCCGGCCTTAACCAGCAAACCGCAAGGAAAATTAAGGCTGCTAGTTGAGGCTTTTCCTATGTCTTTGATAATTGAACAGGCCGGCGGTGCTTCAAGCAACGGAGAGAAATCAATTTTAGAAATTGAGCCGAAAAACTTGAACCAAAGAACTCCGGTTTATGTGGGCAATCAGAATTTAGTAGATAAAATAGAAAAACTATAATTAAAATAAATAAAAATATGAAAAAAACAGACATTAAAGTTCCCTTAGATGTTCCTAAAAAATTTAAGGCGAAATATATTAAAAACTATTTAGATATTACCCGAAATTCGGGAAGGTTAATGCTTTTTGCCGGTGACCAAAAATTAGAGCATCTTAATAATGATTTTTACGGCAAAGGGATTCATGTTGATGACGCAAATCCCGAGCACCTTTTTAGAATTGCCGGCAAGGCAAAGATTGGAGTGTTCGCCACTCAGTTGGGGCTTGTCGCCAAATATGGAGAAGATTATAAGAAGGTTCCGTATTTAGTGAAGCTTAACTCTAAAACGAATCTGGTGAAAACGGCTCAGCAGGATCCCTATAATGACAATATAACCGAAGTTGAACAGGTAGTTGAGTTTCAAAAAAACTCAGGATTAAAAATTTTGGCCGTGGGTTTTACTATTTATCTCGGCAGCGAATACGAAAGAGAAATGTTGAAAAAAGCGGCACAGGCGGTTTATCAAGCTCATCAATATGGATTACTAACAGTCCTTTGGATTTATCCGCGAGGAAAAGCTGTTGCTGACGAGAAAGATCCGCATTTAATTGCTGGAGCTACTGGAGCGGCAGTATGTTTAGGAGCTGACTTTGTTAAAGTTAATTATTCCAAACAGGCAGGGAAAGAATCAAAAGAAATTTTTAAAGAAGCGGTTGCCGCCGCTGGCAGAACCGGCGTCGTTTGTGCCGGCGGTTCTTCTACTGATGTGGAATCTTTTCTACAGCGGCTTTGCGATCAGATTCAGAGCGGCGCTTGCGGAAATGCTACCGGAAGAAACATCCATCAAAAAAGCTTGGCCGAAGCAGTCAGGATGTGTAATGCAATTTACGCTATAACCGTAGAAAATAAAACTATTAAACAGGCTTTGCAGATTTATCAGAAATAACTTGCTTTTTTTAGAGAAAATGGTAAACTCTTAATATTCAAATTAATCAAATATAAACATTATGTCAGTTCTTGTAGCAAAAATTAGAGATAAAAAGGAAACTCCATCGGCTCTAAGGAAGAAGGGTTTTTTGCCTATTGTTTTATATGGAGTAGGGACGGAAAATTTGTCTTTGAAAGTTGACTTAAAAGAGTTTAAAAAGATTTATCAGAAAGCAGGGGAAAGTTCTTTAATTCCTTTACAGATCGAAGGAGGAAAAGAAGAATCATTAATTTTGATTCACGACATTCAACATCATCCATTGACAGATGAAATTATACATGTCGACCTGTACAAGCCGAATTTGAAAAAAGAAACAGAGGCTGCTGTTCCTTTGGAGTTTATCGGAGAATCGCCTGCAGTTAAAAACCTTGAAGGAACTTTAGTTAAAAATATCCAAGAAATTGAAGTTAAGGCCTTGCCACAAAATCTTCCTCATGAGATTAAAGTAAACATAGAAAAATTAGAGACATTTGAAGACAATATTTTGATTAAAGACTTAGATATTCCCAAGGAAGTAGAGGTTTTAAAAGAGGAAAATGAAATTGTGGCTTCAGTCACTCCTCCAGCAAAAGTAGATGAAGAGCTCGAAAAACCGATTGAAGAAAAGGTAGAAGAAGTGGAAAAGGTAGAAGAAAAGAAAGAAGAAGTGGAACCGGAAGGAGATAAAGAAAAATAATTAAAACATATGTTTTTCCGCGCTTCAAAATTAATTTTCTTATTCGTTGTATTGCCGGCTTTAATTTTGCCGGCTTTTTTTCTTTTTGCTCAAGAAGATTTAGAAAATACTTGCGCCTTGGATAATATTGAAAAGCAGGAAAATATTTTATCCAGAGAAGATTATCAAAAATTATTGGAAAAATGCCAAGATTATTATGAAGAAGAAAGTATTAGGATTGAAAAGGATTTAACTAAAACCAGCCAGGAAAAGAAAACTCTGCAAAACCAAATTTATACTTTGGGCAACAAAATTAAAAACTTAGATTATCAAATTTATCAAAGTAGTTTAATGATTGAAGACTTAAGCTTACAGATTGAAGATACGGAAGTTTCTATTGATAAAACTTCTTTAGGGATTGAGGATTCTAAAGAGAAACTGGGTAATATTTTAAGAACAATCCACAAAGAAGACCAGAAATCAATCGTAGAGGTATTTTTCGAGGAAGATAAACTTTCTGATTTTTTTAACGATTTAGTGGCTTTAGAGGCGTTAAATATTGAAAGTAAAGAGTTATTGGAAAATGTAAAAGATTTAAAATATTATTTAGAGAACCAAAAAGTTTCTTTGGATGGCGAAAAAATAGGATTGGAAAAAACAGTAAGCATTAACAGTATTCAGAAAAAGGAAAATGCCAATGTAAAAAAAGAGCATGAGGGTCTACTTAAAATGACAGAAGCTGAGTATCAAAAATCTCTTGTAGAGAAAGAGGAAGCAGAAATTGCGGCAGCTGAGATTGCGGCCCGGATTTTCAAGTTAGTAGGAGTTCCTGACGCGCCGACTTTTGGTGAAGCTATCAGCATTGCCAAGCTTGTCACTGACAGGGTCGAAATTCGTCCTGCTTTTTTGCTAGCTATAATCAGCCAGGAGTCTGCTCTTGGAAGGAATGTAGGTCAGTGTTATATAACTGATGCAGAAAGAGGCGGTGGTATTTATAAAAGCGGCAAGCCGGTAGACCGGATTATACACTATATCCGTGATTTACCGCCTTTTCTAGAAATAACGGAAAAACTAGGAATGGATTTTACAAAAACCCCTGTTTCTTGCTGGATTCCAAATTGCATAAATAATTCGTCTTTTTGCGGAGCCTCGGTAGATAACAGCGGAAACATCAATTGTTACAAGAGCGGATATGTGCCTTTTGGCTTTGGCGGAGCAATGGGTCCGGCACAGTTTATTCCCAGCACTTGGGTATTATTTGAAGACAGAGTCAAATCCTATACAGGTAGCGATATTCCCAATCCTTGGAATATAAAAGACGCTTTTACTGCTTCCGCTTTATATTTATATGATCTTGGCGCTTCTGCCCAAACTAGAACATCAGAAGCTAACGCAGCTTCCAGATATTATGGAGGTTCAAGTAGTTATGCCCGACAAGTGGCTAACCGAGCCGATTGTATACAGGCTTTTATTGATAAAGGAACTATGTCTTCCTATTGCAATGGATTGATATTCTAATGAAAAACGCTGTAATCCAGCGTCCTTTTTTTATTCTGCTAATCCTTTTTTCAAGCTCGTAACAATCTGGTCCATTTCTCCGGCCATGATTTTTTCAATATTGTGCCAGTTTTTTTTGATGCGATGGTCCGTAATTCTGTCCTGGGGGAAATTATAGGTTCTTATTTTCTCTGATCTTGTTCCCCAGCCGACTTGAGCTTTTCTATTTCCGGCACTTTTTTCTTCCTCTTCAGTCCGTTTTTTTTCCAGTAATCGTGCCTCTAAAATGGCCATGGCGTTTTCTTTGTTTGCCAGTTGATTCCTGGCTGTTTGGGAAGCTACAACCATTCCTGTTGGCAAATGAGTAATTCTGATGGCTGTTTCTCTTTTATTAACATTTTGGCCTCCCGGTCCGGAAGATCTAAAAATATCAATTCTTAAATCTGCCGAGCTTATTTTTATTTCCGTTTTTTTAGGTCGGAGCATAATTGCTACAGTTGCTGTGGAAGTATGAATTCTGCCATTTTTTTCAGTTTCCGGTATCCGCTGGACTCGATGGACTCCTCCTTCGTATTTAAGAGAAGCAAAGACGTCATCTCCTTTGATCTCAAAGCTTATTTCCTTGGTTCCTCCAATTTCGTTACGAGAAGAATTCAAGACCTTTTCTTTCCAGCCTTTGATTTGAGCATAGCGGGAATACATCCGATAAAGATTGGCCGCAAATAAGGCGGCCTCATCTCCTCCTGTTCCGGCTCTAATCTCCATAATTATTGTATTGTTTTGTTTTTCTGGACTTACCTCTTCAACTGATTCTTCTGGATTTAATTCTTTTTCCAGTTCTGTTTCCATATTCTTTTGCTTGATTAGCAGGGAATTTAATTCTTCCTGGGCCAGGCTGGAAAATTCTGCATCTTCATTGGCACTTAAGATTGCTCTATTTTCTTCAATTTGATTTTTAATATCTTCAATTTCTTTTTCTTTTTCTATGGTTTTTTCCAAAGAAGTTTTTCTTTTGGAAAGTTCTTCAAATTTTTCCCAATCAGAAATAAGCTCAGGATCACTGAGCTTATTTAATATTTCCTGATATTCTTTTTTAAGTTCACTAACGCTAGGCATTATTTTTTACTCTTTTCTCTTGTTTTTTTAGCTTTAACGCCTTGCTTTTTTTCCAGCCTCTTTTTGAATTTATCCACTCTTCCCATAGTGTCCATAATTTTTGTCTTACCCGTATAAAAAGGATGGCATTGAGAACACACTTCAGTTTCAATGAATTCTTTAGTGGAACCAATGTCAAAAGTGTTCCCGCAAGCGCATTTAGCAGTTGCCTTGCTATAGTATTTAGGATGAATATCTTTTTTCATATTTCTAATACTATCAAAAATATTTTAAAAAATCAAGACTTACACTTGATTATTTTTTTTTATATGATATATTAGATTTATTATGATAACAATTAAAGAGACAAAAGAAAAAGAGCTTGCCAAAAAAAGCTCTAGCATAACTTGTGATTTTGGCATTGATTTAGATGAAATGCTGAAAGCAGGAGTTCATTTCGGGCACCGTGCTTCCCAAATTCATCCCAAAATGAAACCATATATATATGGAACAAGAAGTGCTGTCCATATTATTAGCCTGGAAGCAACCGCAGAAAAATTTGAAGAGGCTTTAAGATTTATCGAAAAGCTTATCGCTGACGAGAAAAATTTGATTTTAGTAGGAACCAAAATTCAAATTAAAAATCTAGCGAAAGGCTTTGCTGAAGAATGTGGTTTTTCTTATGTGACGGAAAGATGGATTGGAGGGACTTTTACTAATTTTGAAACCATCAAGAAAAGAGTGGAATATTTTAAAGATTTAGAAAAGAAAAAAGCAGAAGGAGGTTTAGAAAAGTACAAAAAGAAAGAGAAAATTAAAATAGATAAAGAGTTACAAAAACTTAAGACAAAGTTTGGAGGAATTAAAGATTTAGAAAAACTCCCGAACGCTATTTTTGTTTTAGATGTTAAAAAAGATATTTTAGCTGTCAAGGAAGCTAAAATAAAAGGAGTGAAAGTTATAGGAATAATTGACACTAATGTAGATCCTGGCTTAGTGGATTATCCTATTCCGGCGAATGACGATGCTCTTAGCTCAATAAAATATATTTTGGAAAAAGCCAAAGAAATTGTATTAAAGGCTAAACAAGGAGTCAAAAAACCAGCCGAAGATAATAAGAAAGAAAAGCAAGCTGTCTCAGAGAAAAATGATTCAGGAACAGAGCAAGAAATTCTTAAAGAAAAATAATATTATGGCGAACATCGAACAAATAAAACAACTGCGTGAAGAAACTGATGTTTCTTTTATGCAGTGCAAAAAAGCTATTGAAGAAACAAATGGAGATATTGAAGCTGCTAAGGAAATTTTGCGCAAGTGGGGTTCTCAATTGGCTCAAAAGAAATCAGATAGAGAAGTAGATCAAGGCATTATTGTAACTTATATTCACCCTAACGGGAAAATTGGAGTAATGATGGAGTTGCTTTGCGAATCAGATTTTGTGGCAAAATCAGAAGGATTCAAAGAACTGGCACATGAAGTCTGCTTACAGATTGCGGCCGCTAAACCTTTATATTTAAAAGAGGAAGACATCCCTGCTGAAGTTTTAGAAAAGGAGAAATGTATATACCAAGAACAAATGAAAGATAAAGATAAACCTAAAGAAATCCTTGAGCAAATTATTGCTGGCAAGATAAATAAATACGAAAAAAGAATTTCGCTTCTGTCGCAAGCATGGATTAAAGACGAAAGCAAAACAATTCAAGGATTAATTGAAGAATCCATCACCAAGCTAAAAGAGAATATTTTAGTTAAAAAATTCACTAGGTACGAAATATAATTTGATTATGATTGAATTAATTGCAATAATTATTTTAATTTGTAGTTTAGGAATTTTGACGGCGTTATCAATTTGGAAAATTCCAGTATTGGCCCAATTGTCTTTTGATGGAGATATTTGCGATCAAGATATTTTTACCAGAGCTAAATCAAAAGTTAAAGAATTAGTGCCGTCTAAATCTTTTAATCATAAAAATTTCTTACAAAAAATTCTTTTACATGTTCGTATTTTGAGCTTAAAAACTGAAAATAAAACAAATAATTTAATACAAAGATTATCTCAGCAAGATAGGATTAATGGTAAGGATAATTATTGGGAGGAGTTGAAAAAGACTAGTAAGTCGATAAAGAGGAAGAGAGTTAGAGTTAAAAAAAGTGCTGAATAATTTTTGCCAGCGTAGCTCAGTGGTAGAGCAACTGTTTTGTAAACAGTCGGTCGTTGGTTCGAGTCCGACCGCTGGCTCATTGCTTGACAAGAATTTTAATAAAGGATAG
>JAGLPU010000022.1 GCA_023137175.1 Candidatus Parcubacteria bacterium
CATCCAAGAAATTTTTTATTTTGTATTCATAGTCCGAGACAGACAGACCAAACTCGCCTTTAAAGATTTCATCTTTTGGCAAAAGTCCGGCGAGATCTTTCGTTGTTGTTTTGTCAGTGGTAAAAAATGCATATAACATCCGTGCTATAAATCTCGGCATTGCGGTATCAATTTTTTTCAGATTTGAATCGAAAGATTCACGCGCGACTTTGACAAAGGACAAAGCTCCGCCGTTGGCAATGATTGCCGACAAGCGATCTCTGACTTTTGAACTCCCCGTTATTGAGTTTACATCATCAATTTCTCCGCTGAAACCTTTAACTTTGAAAATAAAATTTGTTGTCTTTCCGGCATTGAGCAAAGTTGAAGCGCCACCAACCATTGATTTTACAGAAAACCCAAGAGGTACTTTTGCCTCCGTGATTCTGTCGTGTATAATCGCAACAATATCGGCTTTTTGCATATTGTCCGCTTTTACTTTTGTACAAAGAAGCTCATTCATCAATTTCTCCGCTTCATCTATTTTAAAGGCTGACCCCTTTCTCTCTTTTATTTTGTTAAAAATGCTTAAAGTCTTACTTCCTATTTTATTGATGTCTATCCTTTTTAATTCTTTGCCATTTTCGTCGGTTATCAAGATCAAAGTCTCGGATTTTAGTATTTCATAAATTTTCACACCAGCATCTTTCTCTTCACGAATGACTTTATCGAAAATAAAAGACTTCCCTTCGATTATTTCAAGATTTTTGTCCGCCGCAGAAAGTTCGCCATTTTCAAGAATTTTGAGAAATGCATAAAATTCAGACCACTCTCCTTTATTCGCTGTTCTTTTTTGTTTATCTTTTTCGTTCATATTTTTTCAATGTTTTGACTATTTCTTCCGCAACGGCTTTAATCGCCGGGACAGCTACGGAATTACCCAATTGTTTCATTGCCTGTGCTTCAGAAACGGGAAACTTAAAAGCCTTGGGGAAACCCTGCATTTTTAATCCTTCTTTAGAAGTGAGTCTTTTAACCTGTCCGTCAACGATATAAGAATCCCAATTTCTTCGGTCATCAATTTTGCTTCCGCGACCACCGACACGAAGCGTAAAACCTATGTCCTTTTCGCATTTTCCGCCAAACACATCTGACAACGTGTATTTTAAGGGTACGGGATCGGGAAACTCAAACTTTATATTTTTGTCTTTAAATCCGATCATAAAAAGACGTGGCCTGTTTTGTGGTAAACCGTGATCGGACGCTTTGACTATTTTATAAGAAAAAGAATATCCGAGATCTTCCTCAATAACTTTTTTTATCGTTTCAAATGTGCGACCGTCATCGTGCTTGAAAAGATGTCGAACATTTTCCAAGAAAAAAGCTGCCGGTTTTTTTGTATCAATAATTTTTACAATATCAAAAAACAAAGTTCCCCTTGTTTCATTAAATCCTTTTTTAAATCCCGCTTGGGAAAACGGCTGACATGGGAATCCTGCGCACAATACATCAAAATCAGGAATCTCTCTCGGATTTACTTTTGTGATGTCTCCGACAAAATTTCCTGACTTGAAAAGTTCAGGAGAAAACTTATAGAAGTTGTGAAAATATGTCTCTCTTGCAGGCTTGTCCCATTCCGAAGCAAAAACGCACTTTGCGCCAGATTCGTGAAATGCTTGGTGAAAACCACCTATTCCCGCGAATAAATCTATAATGCGGACAGAGCCTTTCTTTCTTTTCTTTTTTGTTTGAGATGTTTTTTTGTAGTCATAGACCATTCTTTCATCAACTAAGAAATCAAACAGAGATGTTTGGTTTCCATCTGCAACATACTCAACATTTGAAAGGTTTTTTGCTTCCTTTGCTTCACCCAAGACACTATGAATACCGTTTTCCGCAACGATAACAAAATCAACAACGTTTACCCCGATTAATTTCCCGGCTTCCACGATTCTCCACGCAATTTCTTTGTCTTGCTCGCTGGGAGTCGGATCGCCCGAGGGATGATTATGAATTAAAATGACACCCGCTGAATGTGATTTTAACGCAGGTGCAAAAATTTCTCGCGGATGAACAATGCTTTTATCAAGAGTTCCGATTGAAACAGTTTCTTTTTGAAGCAAAACATTCCGTGCATTTAAGTAAAGACATACCAGATGTTCTTGTTTTTTGTTTTTCAAATCTGGAACTAAAGCAATCGCGTCTTTTGCGGACAGAATAAGATTGTCTTGCGGTTTTTGTTCGTCGTGAATTCGTTCTGTTAGTGCAAAGGCGGAAACAATTTGAAGAGCTTTTGCTTGTCCTATACCCTGAATCTGACAAAGATCGTCAACGGTAACATTAAAAAACTTTTTGCCGAATTTTTTGAGAATTTGCTGAGAAAGTTTTTTTACATTCACGCCTTTGATTCCACTACCGAGCAAAATCGCCAAAAGTTCGCTTTTGGTAAGCGCATCAGGGCCTTTTTCTAAGAATTTTTCGCGAGGCCTGTCTACTCTTGGAATGTCTTTTAGTTTCGTCATTTTATTTAATTAAATCATCTACCCCAGTATCGAGAGCCTTGGCTATTTTCGCCAAAGTTTCAATCGTGGGATTTTTATTGGCGCCGGATTCAATTTTAATTATTGTGTTATAGGTAACGTCTGCCAGCTTGGACAGCCTGTCTTGAGATATGCCAATTTTTTTCCGGTATTTTTTAATATTTTCAGCGATTGCGGATTTGTTGTTTGACTTCATTGTAATATATTACTATAATTAAAGTAATAGTTTTAGAAAATTCCTACTCTATTACTATAATATCAAAAAATACCGAATAAGCAAAGGCAAAAAAAACAGGCGAATAAAAATAAAAGGTATCTGGGGGGAAGGATTTTTTGTTCGCCTGTCAGTCCCGCTCCGTTTCACTCCGCGGGACGCGGAAATCCGCATTTGATGATGGCAAGCTTTGTTCAACCACACGCAAGTACAAAACAGAAAATTTTTTAAAAAATTTTTGCGGGGGCTGTTAAAATGGAGAAAATTTTTCTGTTTTGATGCCGAAGCGGAGCGAGGCAGAGGAAACGCTGGGGTGGGGTTGCCGCGCAGCGGCAATTATTAGACATTGGAATTTTCTTTGAAAAAAGTTCGCGCGTGGGTTACAATATCTTCACAAATTGAAACTTCTTGCGAAGTTAGCGCTAGCGAACGGCGCGCCGCAGGCGCGCAGGCAGGTCCCAAGATGCCCTTTGGGTGCAGAAAACGGCGAACAGACGCGACAAAACCAAAGGGCGCAAGGCGCCGAAGCGCGCGGATTTGTCTCTTGTTTCGTATCTAAAAACTATTTATATGCCCAAACCAAAATATTTTCTATACGCTCGAAAGTCCACAGAGGATGACGATAAGCAAGTAATGAGTATTGAAGCTCAGCTTTTTGAGTTGCGTGAGTTTGCGCGTAAAGAAAATCTTGAAATTCTTGAGGAATTTCAAGAGTCAAAAAGTGCAAAGACACCAGGACGACCTGTTTTCAATGAAATGATGAGCAAGGTTGAAAGCATAGGTAATGTGGGTATTCTCGCATGGCACCCGGACAGACTTGCTCGCAATAGTATAGATGGCGGAAGAATAATCTATGCGGTGGATACTCAAAAGATTGTGTCTTTACGCTTTCCGACATTTTGGTTTGAACCTACCCCGCAGGGGCTCTTTATGTTACAAGTGGCGTTCGGTCAATCAAAGTACTACTCTGACAATTTAACTGAGAATGTGAAGAGAGGTATGCGCCAAAAAGTTCGGCGAGGTGAGTGGCTGACCAAAGCTCCTTTTGGCTATGTGAATAATCGGACTACAAGGAATATTGAACCTCATTCGGTGCATAGCAAGGTTATTGTTTGCGCTTTTAATGAATACGCCAAAGGAACATATAGTTATGAATCCCTCGCCGAATTTTTGTCGCTTCACGGAGTAACCACGGGAAAAGGAACGCCACTTGGCAAAGCTTCTATCAAACGGATGTTGACTAATCGTGCTTACTTGGGATTTGTCAAACATTATGAAGAATGGTTTGAAGGAAGCTTTGCGCCAATTATTTCCCCGAAATTGTTTGAAGCCGTGCAAAAAGTATTGTCGGCAAGAGAGAGACCTCTCACAAGAAAGGTAAAGCATGACTTTCCTTTTGTTGGACTTTTTCGCTGTGGTGAATGTGGGAGCATGATAACAGCTCAATGGGCTACGGGTAGACATGGCGGAAAGTATCGCTACTATCGCTGTACGAAAAAGAAAGGCGTATGCTCTCAGCGCTATGTGCGCGAGGAGGATCTTGCCGAACAAATTAAGGAACGGCTTAAAACAATTTCGCTTTGCGATAAATACACCTCGTACATGCTCACAAAAATTGAGGTTTGGGAGCATGAAAAAAAGAACTCATCGCAAAGTTGTGTCCAAAATCTTTCCAATAAGATCAAAGCAAGCGAGACACGCTTGGAAAAGTTGGTTGAGTCATACTTGGATGGTGATATTCTAAAAGAAATATATATAAAAAAGAAAGATGAAGTTATGCGCGCCACACTTGCTTTGAAACAGGAAAAGAAAGATTTTGACCACAAGGGAAATAATTGGGTCGAACCCCTGCGGGAATGGATTTTAGATACGAAACAAGCCGATTTTTTGAGCTCATCCGCAGATTTCAAAGAAATCAGCTCCTTCGTCAAAAAAGTCGGAACGAACCCCATAGTTCGTGACAAATCCGCGCGCTTCGGCGCACTTGCGCCCTTTGGTTTTGTCGCGTCTGTTCGCCGTTTTCTGCACCCAAAGGGCATCTTGGGACCTGCCTGCGCGCCTGCGGCGCGCCGTTCGCTAGCGCTAACTTCGCAAGAAGTTTCAATTTGTGACCTTAACGGGAGTCGAACCCGTGTTTTCGCCGTGAGAGGGCGACGTCCTGGGCCACTAGACGATAAGGCCATTTGAGCTTTTTTATCATAAAATATAGGGCTTGTCTATAAAGATTTTAAAGCGATAGAAATTTTAACTAAGTTTATGCCCAGTATCGTGGCTACGGCAGCAGCGGCAGTGGCGCTGTATATTTGTTTTTCGTCTTTGGTATTTTCCAGCCAAATAGGAACAATATTTCCCTTATAGCTCAATTTAAAATTAATTCCGGAATTAATTAAAACATTAACAGCTTGAAAATTAGCTTTTTCATTAAAACCGAAGCTTAGATAATGAGCTTTGCTTTCTTTTTTAAACTTCTGGATTTCTTTTTCGTCAGAGTTTAGGACTAAATAACCTGCAGCCGGCAGCTCTTTGGCTATTTTTTCCAAGTTGTTTTCCGGGCCGTTTATTACAAGTATTGGCAGTCTGGATTTTTTTAAAGCGAAACCAACTCCTTGAATATCGCTTTCCAGAATTAATATTTCTTTATTCAAGGCATTTTGGTTTTTTCCAACTTTAAATTCTTGAGACAATGTTTGATAGATTGCTTCTGTGATTTCCTTTTTTCCCTGGCCGGCGACAACAATAACTTTGGGTTTCTGCCAGGAAAGAACTGATTTTTCTAAAAAATTAAACATAGTTTATATTTGCTCCTCATAATCAGGAGGGATGTGGTAATAATCAATAATATATTTGGCTAAATCGCGCCAGATTGGCATGGCTGAATATTCAGCGGTTCTAGTTTCAGGATTATCTAGCTTTACCAGCATTACGAATTGCGGATTATACGCTGGGGCAAAGCCGATAAAAGATTGGATGGTTTTTTCAGAATAGCCGGTCTTGTCGATTCCTAGGGCGGAAAAAGAAACCTGGCTGGTTCCGGTTTTTCCGGCTATGTAATAGCCTGGAATTTGAGCCTTTTTGGCAAAACCGTTTTCCGTTACGCTGACTAGCATAGAAGTAAGTTCGGCGGCAATTTCTGAAGAGATAATAGGAGTAGCGCTGATCTCAGGTAAAACTTTTGTTTTTTCTCCGTTCTCAATAATTGTTTCCACCAGATGAGGTTTTACTATTTTTCCATTATTTGCGATAGTGCAGAAAGCTTGAAGCATCTGGATCGGTGTCACTTCAATTCCTTGGCCGAAACTGGCCGTGGCAAAGTTTATTTCATATCCTTTTTTAAGGCTTTGGTTTGAAGAAAAAACCTCGCCCGCTAAATCTATCCCGGTTGGCTCAAAGAGCTTGAATTTTTCAATATAGTCCAAGAAAGTTTCGTGGGAAATCTGCTTTTCGGCAAAAACCGCTCCGGTGTTGATTGACCTTTCCAGCACCTCGGTCATTGAGCATTCCCCCCAGACCCTATCATTATAATTATGGATTGTATGCTTTCCGATTGTTACTGTCCCAGTGTCGTTATAAGTGGTTTGCGAAGTGATCTTGCCTTCGTTCAAACCGGCGGCCATGGTTATGGACTTAAAAACAGAGCCTGGCTCGTATATTTTTTGCACTGCTCCGTTTTTAAAGACCGCTAGTTCTTCGGTAGAATACTGGTTGGGATCAAAGCTGGGAAAATTAGCTAGGGTTAATATTCTGCCTGTGGCCGGTTCTGCCACTATAATCTGCCCCTCTTCTATATTAAGATTTTCATGTGCTTCCTTTAGTAATTTTTCCGCCAAATATTGGATATTGTAATCAATGCTTAAAATCAGATCAGATCCTTCTCTCGCCGTATTGTTTTTTTTGTCAAAGAAAATAGAATATCCTTTGGAGCTTTTTTCTCCTGCAATAAATCCTTGTTTTCCCTGCAGAGCTTCATCCCAATATTCTTCAATGCCATATTGTCCTAATTTCGCCCCGCCCACGAAACCAATCAGGTTGGCGGCGAAACTTTCCAAGGGATATCTCCTGCCTTTTTCTTCTCTTATATAAATTCCTATTAACCTAGCCTGATTTATCGCCTCTTCCTCTGTTTTATTAAGCTTGCTTTTGAGTAATTCATAAAGATTGTCTTTATTCAATTGCTCTAAAATAAGATCTTTTTCTAAATCAAGAATTTTAGCTAAAGTCTGGGCGGTTTTTTCTTTATCAATAATTTCCAAAGGAGAGGCGTAAACAAACTGCCAGTTTTCATTGATGGCCAAGGGATAAAGGTTTCCTTTTTTATCCTGGCAAAGAATTTCTCCGCGCGGGCCTTCTATTTGGGTAAAGAATTTTTGTTGACCCTTAGCCAGGACCTTATAAAAGTCATGTTGCAGCACTTGTAAATAAAACAAACGGCCTATTACTCCAAAGCCGAGGGCAAAAATAAGTATCAGGATAAGATTAATTCGCCATTTATTCATACGGCAGCCATATTATTGTTGTATGTTTTTGGCGATTGCAGTATCGCTCAATATTCTGACATAATGTATTTTTCCTATTTTTTCATAATTTTCCTGTGCCAGTATCTCCATATTTTTAGAAAAATTGGAGCTCAGAAGATCAGCTTTTAACGTCCTGTTTTCTTGCGTAAGCTCAGTAATCTTTTTCTGGGCAACTCTTGTTGAATAAAATTGCTCTGTTATCGCGCTAGTGTGCAGGATAAAAAAAGTAAGCAAAACTATTATTGAAAGAAAAACCGCAGTAAAGGAAATCTTTAAAAGCAAATTTTTTTCTTTGATGAGGCCTAGGGATAAAGTGTGTATTTTCATTTTATAATTTTTGTCCTACACGCAGTTTAGCGCTTCTGGAACGAGGGTTAGATTTAATTTCTTCTATTGAAGCCGTAATCGGTTTCTTTGTTATAATTTTTAAAATATTATTTTTAGCTTGTTCTTTGAAAAAGTTTTTAACAATTCTGTCTTCCAGCGAGTGGAAGGATATAATAAGTAATTTTCCGTTAGGTTGTAAGATTTCCAAAGCTTGCGGCAATACTTCTTTTAGGTTTTCCAGTTCTTTGTTCACTGCGATCCTTAGAGCTTGAAATGTCCGTGTTGCGCAATGTATTTTTTTATGCTGATACCATTCGGGAATCGCTTTTTTAATTATTTCCACCAGTTCTGAAGTTGTAATGATCCGCTTTGCTTTTCTTTGCAGAGTAATCTCTTTAGCGATTTTTCTGCTGAATGTTTCTTCTCCGTATTCTTTTAAAATATTCGCGATCTCTTTTTCCGGCCATTGGTTTATAATCTCTGCCGCTGTCAGTCCGTTATCAGCGTAGCGCATGATCAATGGTTCATCTTTCTGAAAGGAAAATCCTTTTCCGGATTCATCTGTGTGCCAGGAAGAAAATCCAAGGTCTATCAAGATTCCGGAAATCGGTTGAAAATCGTGTTGCTCAACAATATCTTTTAAATTGGCAAAATTATCGCAAATAAGAATCAACCTGTCTTCTTTTAATTTTTTAATGTTTTCTGTTTCCCAGTCTATGCCCAGCACTTTTCCTTGCGGTTTATTTCTTTCCAGAATGGCCAGGCTATGGCCGGCTTCGCCAACAGTGCAGTCAATAAAGTTTTCATTCGTTTTCGGATTTAAATGTTCTAAAACTTCTTTTGGCAATACCGAAATATGCATTTTAAATTCCCAGCTCTTTTAATCTTTCTGCCATGTCACCCACTTCTGCTTCTGTTTTTTGTTTGTATGTTTGCCATTTAGCGCTATCCCAGATTTCTATTTTATTGGAAATACCCAAGACGGCTATTTCTTTTTTCAAGCCTGCATATTCTTTCAGGTAGTCAGGGATCAATACCCTGCCCAATTTATCAAGTTCCGCTTCTACTGCTCCTGAGAGCATAATTCTGACGAAACTACGGGCATCTAATTGAGCGGTTGGCAGATTTTCCAGCCTTTCAACCACTTTCTCCCATTCTTTGGCAGTATAAATTACCAGACAATTATCTATGCCTCTGGTAATGATTGCCTTTTTCCCTAACTCTTTTCTGAATTTAGCGGGAACAGCCAATCTTTTCTTCTGGTCAATAGTGTATGAGTATTCTCCGATGAACATATTCGTTATCCACAGTTGTGAGGAGGGTTATTAACACCTTTATCCACAATTCCCCACTACATCTATTATTTTACCCACCCATAAACATTTGTCAATTGGGGAAAACTAAATTGCAAACTAAAAAGCCCCTTTGAAGGGGCTTTTAATGGTCATTCTATATAGGTTTATTCGCTGTAATAATACATTTCTTCGGGCATTGTTATATCCATCCCTTCTGGCATCGGCCCTAGATCAGGAACGCTAAAAAGCTCTTCTAGAGATTTAAAATCTTCCGGCGTAGTGATGTTTAAGGGTTGGTTGAAGTTGGAAAAGTCCATAGCAATACTAATAATCATTGTCTCCTCTTCTTCATCACTGCCGGCATCAATTGTTTTATCAAGCTCAAATCTGTAAAGATACTTGTCGTATTTACCAATCCAAAGATTAGCGTCTATGCCTCCGGTTTTATCAAAAAATTCATCAAGATTTTGAGAGAATTCAGTTAGTTCTTCGTCTGAAGGAAGAAAGGCTTCGCCCTGTGATTCTCCTATGATTCTAAACATATCCAGAATTAGGTTTTTTGTTTCCTCTTTTTCTAAAGCAACCAAGTAATGATAAACTGATTGCTCTGCTATTTTTTCTTCCGGCAGCTCCTGTTTCACTGAGTAAAAATCTCTGGTAATAAGCAATTCTTGCAAGGCTTCTTGCATGTGTGCTTGTTGTTCTTCTGAAGTTTCCATTTCTATATCCATTCCCGTGCCAAACATATTTTTCATACTGTCTTTATCGAATTTAATCCATTGTTTTTTAAAGTCGGAAATGTTAATTCCCATGATTTGGAATATTGGCTCTATCATCGGCAGAGCAGGAATGGTAGCCATTTTAAGATAAGAATCGTCTCCTATTGTTATACCTTCACCTTTTAAAGTGAACTGTATTCCTTCCACACCCAAAGTAATGTCAAAGTCTCCGGCTGATTTAAGGTTTTCAGGGTCAGTTTTATCTGTATCACTATTAAAAATCATAAATATCGAGAAAACATCCATATCCGGGTCAGATATTTCTATGTTCATTTTTGTTTCAGTGCGAACTGTTTCCAGTCCTGCCATTTTAACATTCATTTCTTTTATTATTTCTTCAGGAATCTGCTTAAAAGAATTTTCCAGTAGAATAATACCTGCGATTCCTGCTGCTGCAAGAGCTACAAGAGCAATTGTTTTTTTCGTCATATTTTTCTTAATACCCCGCAACCGGTAATTATTAATTACTAAGCTAAAGCGTATTAGATTAAGTTATTTTTATTATTTCAAAGTTGGCGTTAAGAGTTATTTCCTCTCCTTTGCTAATTTCTTCTCTTAAAACAGCTTCGGCTAAAACATTTTCCACTTTATCCTGAATCACTCTTTTCATCGCTCTGGCTCCGAAAGCGGGATTATAGCCCAGCTCCACAATTTTTTCTTTTAATTCTTCGCTGATTTGAAATTTAATTCCTTTATCGTCAAGATTTTTCTTTAATTTGTTTAATAACAGCTGAGCAATATCAAGCAGATTTTCCTGACTTAACGGCTTAAAGATAGTTACTCCGTCAAATCTATTAACAAATTCCGGACGGAAAATAGCTCTTTCAAAAATGAAGTCCAAGATTTTTTGTTTTACTTCAGGCCAGTCAGTTTTTTCTTTTATTGATTCCAGTATTACCTTATACCCGGCATTGGAAGTGGCAATGATTATCGAGTCTTTAAAGCTGACCTTTCTGCCTATGCCATCTGTTAAATGTCCTTCATCCAAGACTTGCAGAAAGAGATTAAGAATATTGGGATGAGCTTTTTCCAATTCATCAAGCAAGAGCAAGGAGAAGGGGTCTTCTCTTATTTTCGTGGTCAATAATCCTTCTTGTCCTGGAGAGCCTATTAATCTGGGAATGTCTTCAATCGCCTGAAATTCTGACATGTCAAGACGAATGATCTTATCTTCTGAGCCAAAGTAAATTGCGGCTAAAGCTTTAGCGGTTTCAGTTTTTCCCACTCCGGTTGGGCCTAAGAAGAGAAAGGTTCCCATCGGCCCCTTTTTGGTGCTAATAGCTGCCCTGGATCTTCTTAAGGCTGTTGAGATGTCCTTTACTGCTTTTTCTTGGTTAATAAGCCTTTTGTGGATCAGGTTTTCCAGATCAAGCAGAACTTCTTTTTCTTTTTTTTGCGCTTCTCCGATAGGAATTTGGGTTTTGTCTGAAATAAGCTTGATTATATGTTCCGGCAAAACAATATGACTGTTAGTTGAATTAGCGACATAAACCACTGCTTCATCCAAGATATTTATTGCCTTTTTAGGGAAAGGGAGATTAGGCATATAGCGCGTCGTATATTTGATAATATCCCTTAAGGCCGGATAACTGACAATTATTCTATGCTTATTTTCCAAATAATAAGTTAGGTTTTTCAAAAACAGAATAGTTTCTTTTTCTGAAATTTCGTCCACTTCCACTTTGGCAAAAAGGTTTAAGATAGTGGGCCTTTGCTCAATTTGTTTGTGTAGTCCGGCATAGCTGGTAATGGCTACTATCTGAAATTGGGACAAATGCAGATATTGAGCCAAAATGCCGGAAATATCAGTGGCTCCTAAGCGGTTCTCTTGTCCGACATAGTTGTTGAACTCGTCAATCACTAAAATAATATTGCCGGCAGCAGCCACTTCATGGAATATCTTATCAAGAATTTCTTCAGCTTCTTCAGGAGAACTGGTTTGGGAAAGAACAGAAGGAATATTAAGCTCAACAATTCTTTTGTGATTTATCTGAGCCAAGCTTGTTCCTAATCTGGCTTTTTCAGCAATGGCTCTAATAATGTTTTTCCTATTTGTTCCGGGACGGCCCACAAGCAGGGCGTTGTTGATCTCTGAACGAGCCAAGACTCTTTCTGTTTCTTCTATCTCTGTTTTATGTCCGATGATTTCTCCAAAGCCTTGTTTTG
This sequence comes from Candidatus Parcubacteria bacterium, assembly GCA_023137175.1. Classification (GTDB taxonomy): domain Bacteria; phylum Patescibacteriota; class Minisyncoccia; order Minisyncoccales; family JAGLPU01; genus JAGLPU01. The sequence goes on from JAGLPU010000022.1 coordinate 11,815, forward strand.
AACCTATCGCTGTCCAGTCAATAGAGTATTGGTCCAAGGTGATAGTATAGCCGGAAGCCCATTCTTTGCCCAAACTGCCAAATTTTAAAAGATTGTCATGTGTCCACCATCTCTTTATTCCGGCCATCTTTTTTTCTGCTGAAGAAAACCAGGAGGACAGGTTGGCAATATCTTCTTTTTTAAGTTCTGCATGGATCAAAATTTCTTTAAATAAAGGGTTTTGTTCAGCCAGTCCCACCATAAGGCATCCGGCTCCAACCATATCTTGCTTTTCCGAATGAGCGCTTCTCAAAGCTTCCAAGACAACCTCCTTAAAGTCTTTGGTATATTTTAATTGGCTATTTCCGCGTTCTTTCTTTATTTCTTTTTTTAATCCTTGTATAAAGCTTTCCAGATCTAAATTAGCTCGGAAGAATATGAAATTTACTTGCTCTCCTTTATTTTTTAATAAAAAGTAAAACAAAATAATAGAATCTATTTCGTCCAGCTTTTTGGCTTTAGCGAATTTCATTGTTTGCCAAACCGCTCTAGCCGCTTCCAAGTCTAAAACTTCGGCCAAGTTATATTCTTTTTCCGGATGGGCAAAAATGTCTTCAATGGTAAATTTCAACTTTGGTTTGAGAAGTGAGTTATAGAAAATTTCCAGGAGCCAGAAGACAACCATTAAAGTCAGGGAAAGGACAGTCAGCCCCAGGGCAAAAGCGGAACTATTGGATTGGGATTGTTCTGCAAAGTTATAGAAAGAGAGTAAAAGAGAAATCAGAAATAAAACAGAGAACAGTTTTTTCCAAAAATTGGCAAATTTTAAAACGGGATTTTGTGAATACCTGATTGATTGAAAGATTCTTGTTCTTTTTATATTAAAATTAAACATCTTAGAATATAAGCTTTAGTCCCAGCCACAAGCCGATGACGATTAGCGCAGGAATTATGAGCCATATGATAAAAATAAGCAGGCCGCCGAATAAAATAAAAATCTCCATTAAGGTTCCCATAATGATCAAACTGCTGCGGAGCATTATTCCTATTGCCCTGGACATCATATTAAAAGTGATAACTTCAAGCACCTTTAACAGATCAAAACCCTTGGTAAAAGAATCTTCATATTTTCGCCAAGGCCAAAGAAAAGTTCTTAACAGCGTGGGAATAGAAAAATACTCCAAGTTAAAACGGAGAAGATTTTTCCATGCCAGCAAAATTATTTTTGATTGTTCAAAATAATGCCAGTGCAGGTATTTAACTAAGACATCAATCATGATTTTATTATAGCAAGATTAAGCGATGAACAAAAGTATTAGAGGATTCAAGCCTTATGGTTTTCATTTTAAGAAAAAAAAGACTATAATACAATAATATATGAAAGTTTCTGAATTTCATTTTAACCCGGAAGCAGAGGAAACAAAGGTTTTTGAAACATTTGTTTACGAACCAAAAACTGCCGATGAAAGAAAGCAGGGCTATTTGTATATGGCCGGCTGTTTAACTAATCTTCTGCCTCAAAATAATAAGCTTTTAGACAGTTTGGCCGGAGTTATAAAAGAAGAATATTATGGCAGGCAGGCAAATTTGAAAGAAAGTTTGGAAAAAGCAAATGGGTTTTTAGCCGGTGAAGTGAAAAAAGAAAATGTCAGCTGGCTTGGCAACCTGAATTTTGCCATTCTTTCTTTGTCCGCTGAAAATTCCGAACAAGACTCACAAGAGCTTAATTTTACAAAGACTGGGAATATTAAAATGATGCTGGTCAGAGATAATGAGATTGTGGATATCAGCAGCAACCTGGAAGCGGAAAGCTCTTCTTCTAAAATATTTAAAAATGTTTCTAGCGGAAAATTATTGTCTGGCGATAAAATTATAGTTTTAAGCAAGGGCATTTTTGAGTTTTTGATGGCCAGGAGCCTGATTAAAAGAATCGCTTTTTCGCACACGGAGAAAGAATTAAAACAAGTTTTTAATTCTTTTCGCAAGGAGTTGGCAAAGATATCAGGCTTCTGTTTTTTTATCATTCTACAGCGTTCCAGGATAAGACTCCCCTTTCTTAAGCCTTTAGATATAAGAAAGCCGAAACTAGGATTTGTTCTGACTCCATTCAAATCCATTGGCAGACTGTTTTTTTGGCTTTTACATTTTAAAAAACCCAGACTATCCAATCCTTTAGCCAAAATAAGATTTACTAATCCTTTTTCCAGAATGAAAAACTGGATTCTTGGCATAAACTGGCGCCATAAAAATCTGTTCCTGCTTTTTCTGCTAATTTTAGTAATGGTTATCGGTTTTCTTATTTTCAGCCCGGAAAAAGAGAGAGAGCTTGCTCAAATAGAACAGACATTTACTGAAGCAAAAGCTAAGGTGATTGAAGCTGAAGATTTCTTAGCTTCAGGAAAAGAGAAAGAAGCTAGTCTTTTATTGCAGGAAATCTATGAGGAACTTTTAACCTTGGAGATTTTAAGGATTCCTTTGCAAGAAGACATAAAAGTTTTAAAAAACTCAGTTGAAGAAAGCCTGTTTTTTCTTAATAAGTTAGACGTTGATCCCAATATTGAGCTTTTGTTTGAATTTAATTCCAGCGAATTTGATTTTGTGCCTCAAAGAACAATGGCTTTTGATTCTGAGCTCTATTTCTATAATCCATTTTCTTCCCAGCTATATTGGTTTGATGCGGCTGAGAAAAACAGCCAGTTTGTTAAAGCTAACCAAAGTCTTAAACTGGGAACCGCTGCTGACACAATATTGCTTTTCACTACGCCGAACATCTTATACTCTTTCCATGAAAATGAATTTTCAGAAATTGAACTGGAACTCCCCTATGTTGATTTTAGTTTTGATTTAATGGCCGAGTTTAAAAATAGTCTTTATTTCCTGGACAAAAATTCCGGAGAAATCGCAAGGTATCCCAAGGAAGGAAAAAGCGCTCCAATTCTTTGGCTGCAGGATGATGTTGAACGGCAGGTTTATCATGGTTCGGCGTCAATGGCCATTGACGGCAGTATTTGGGTATTGAACGATAATGAAATCAACCGTTATCATGGCGGAAGGCTGCAAGAGGTTTTTAAGATTGACACCTTCCCTGTTCTGCAAAATCCAACTAAAATTTGGACATCTTCTTCTCACCTATATATTTATCTGCTTGAGCCAAGCAAAAACAGAATAATTGTCTTGAGCAGGCAGGGAGAAATTGTTAAACAATTTCAAAGCGAAGAGTTTAATAATTTAAAAGATTTCTCTGTTTCCGCTGACGGTCAAACAATATATCTATTAAACGGGGTTAAAATCTATAAAATCATTGACAATTTTTAAACATCTGTTATAATATAGGCAGCTTTTTGAAAACTCATGATATCCTCTGCTGATTGAGTTTCTAATTGTTTTTGGAGATTCGATCAGCAGAAGGATATTTGGAAAAACCGCTTTTCTAGTATCTAAAAAGATTCTGTTGGAACCGAACCTTAGCGGAAGAAGAGGTTCTTAGAGGTGATTTAATGAAAGACCAGAAAAGAAACAATGGGCCGTTTAAAGTAAGTATCGATTTGGGAAAGAGCGATTTGCCCCAGTCAGCAAAAGACATTTTGCAAAAATTGAAGGAAACAGAAAAAATTGTCTTTACTGGTGGAGTTGCCAGCTTTCTTCTTTTGGAATACCTAAGAGAAAAGCAAGGCAAAATAATCGATCAAAGGTTTTTCCGCCATAACCGAAAGACAAGAGAAATTGGTATAACCATAGGGCACTATGGATCACTACCGTTGTCCGAAAGCTTAGTTGTATCCACAGGAGAAAAAATTGAGCAGTCGGTAAAGGACCTGTTGTCTTCTAACAACATCCATTATCTCAATTTCAGTTTTGCAAAAGTCAAAACTGTTGAAGATATAATAACAAAACAAAGCATTAATGCTTTGCTGTCTGAAATGGATTTAACCGTCCATGAAGTGTTATTAGTCTATGAGAGAAATAAGTGGCGTCTATATTATACGCCAAGATGTTGGAGAGACTCTCTTAATGGAATAGGGAGGCTCACGCATAAAAAAGAAACAACAACAAGGAGAGGGGGTATTATTATCCCTAACGGCCGTGGGTTATGCGCTTTGTTGGAGGAGTACGCGATGGGCAGGGTGCGGGAGATTGTTGTGCCAGAATACGTGCTTAATCTGTATAAGGGCATGAATTTGGATCTTCAAAAAAGGTGCCGGATAGCAAAAGGAGCTTGTTTTGGAAGAAGTGCGTTGGAGCTAAAGGAACTAGGAACGAATGAGCCGGCGCAAAAAAGGCTGATGCAAGCAATATCTCGGTTTGGTTTTACCAAACAACCGGAGGAATATGCTCCATGGATTGCCGGACAAAAAGCCATTGATTTGCTTAAGTATAGAGAAGAATACAAAAGCAAAAGGTATCTGCCCGTGAAAGAGAAGGCGCGGAAAGAGATAGAAAGGAGGAGAAATAAAGGAAAAAGAGAAGGAGAGAATGCAGAAAAGCGTGACAACTGTGAGCATAGATTCAAGGAAATAGTATGCGGGCTTTGTCTACAGCGATGCAGAATCAACATTTGTAGATGTAAAAAATACAATGTTGCGTATCCAGACCAAAAAGAAACGCCGTGCAGCTTCGCCTTTATTAACGGCCATATATTGCCGGGGATGAAGACTGTTACTGTCATGGCTTATCCAGCTAACGAAAACGGAAACCATAAAAGGGTTTTTTCAGGTAAAAAACTCATGCAAAGGAGACCACTAATGGTTCCTCCTGTGAGGCAAAGAGCTGGAAGAGGATGGCCGGTAAAGCATATATAAATTTTATTGGGGTGTGAAACACCCCGCTTTTTTTTGGCCAAAATAAAACCCCGCCTAAGCGGGGTTAAATTTAATTTCTATGAAGCTTATTTCAATTCTACAGTAGCTCCGGCTTCTTCAAATTTCTTTTTCATTTCTTCGGCTTCTTCTTTCTTAACGTTCTCTTTAATTACTTGAGGAGCAGAAACGGCGGCGTCCACTACATCTTTGGCTTCTTTCAATCCTTTAGCAGTAATATCTCTAACTGTTTTAATCACTTCAATCTTTTTGTCGCCCACTGTTTTTAATTCAACAGTAAATTCGCTTTTTTCTTCAGCGGCTTCTCCGCCAGCGGCGGCGGCAGCCGGTCCGGCTACAACTTGCGCAGCAGCTGAAACTCCAAATTTGTCTTCCAGGATTTTTACCAATTCTGATAAATCCAAGACAGACATTTTCTCAATTTCTTCCACTAATTTTTTGAATTTTTCAGGAACCTCAACTTCTTTCTTTTCTTCTTGTTTAGTTTCTTCTTTTTTTTCTTCAGTCATAATTGTTTAAAATTTAAAAAGTTATTATTTCGACTTTAATAATTTATTTACTTTCTTTAATGGCGTTTAACACTGATACTATGCTGCTAACATTTCCCCGTAAGGTACAAACAAAATTGGAAATCGGGGCTTTCATTGTGCTTAACAATTTTGCCAACAGTTCTTCTCTGCTTGGCAGTTCGGCCAGCTGTAATGCTTCTTCCTTGGCTATAAATTTCTTCTCAAACATTCCTCCCAGTATTTTCAGCTCTTTATTTTGTTTTGCGAAATTTTGGGATATTCGGAAAGGAGATATTTCATCCCCGTAGCCGAACACTACAGCTAATTCCCCTTCCAATTTTCTGGCTGTTTCCGCTGTTTCCGCATCACTGTCTTTAAGGGCCAACTGAATCAAAGTTTTTTTAGCTACTTTTAATTCGCAATTCTCTTTTTTAGCCATTGTCCTCAATTCGGTCATTTGCTTTACTCCTAAACCGGTAAAGTCCACAAAAACAATTGCTTTCTGCTGAGAAATTTTGTCTTTTAAAATTTTAAGCGCTTCTTTTTTTTCTTCTTTTGTTTTAGGCATATAAAATAAAAATCTGCCGACGCAGACTAAAATAGATAGTTGATTTACCTAAATAGGACTTATAAATGCCTATTGTCTGCGGTCATATTTAATTATGCTTTATTCTAATACTATTTAACCATTACTGTCAAGGTTTCAGCGAACTCTTGCGCGGCATCAGGCCCATTCCCGGTTATTGTGTTGCCATCCACTGTTACTGCCTCATCTTGATAGATCGCTTTATTCTCTTTCAAGGTTTTTATTGCGCTTTTGTCCATTGCGTTTGACCAGACAGTTGCCTTCTTGTTCTCTAATACTTTGGCTTTTGCCAGCATGGCCGGAGCAATGCAAATAGCTCCCAATACCTTATTGGTTTGGAATGCTTGCTGGGCCAAAGAATGGAATATTTCATCATCAAGATGCTTGACCATTCCAGGGCCGCCGACAAACATTAGGGCGTCAAAATCAGCTGGGGCAAGCTCGCTTATCAAAACAGTTACTTCGGTATCTCCCCCGTCAGCGCCAATGGCTGTTCCTAAGTCAGTACTGACAGTTGTTGTTTCTATGCCGGCTTGTTCAAAGACTTGTTTGGGAATGAAATATTCCATGTCCCGGAAGTCCCGGTAAGCGATAATCATTGCTATTTTTTTATTCATTATTTTAAATATTTTGCTTTAGCTATATTATGCTCTTCCAAATTTCTGCTGAAAATTGTCTCCCCTTCCGGAGTGGAAAGATGATACCAGAAAGCGCTGTCTTCGGGATAGATTGCCGCCAAAATGCTTTCTTCGCCGGGATTGCAAATGGGACCTGCGGGAAGTCCGCGATATTTATACGTGTTATAAGGGGAATCAATTTTAGTATCCTGTATAGAAATTTTGGTTGTTTTTTGGTTTGTGATATAGACTACTGTTGCGCATGACTGCAAAGGCATGTTGTTTTCTATTCTTTTCCAAAGAATTCCGGAAACAAGCCTTTTATCTTCCTGCGTCCTAACTTCTTTTTCTATTATGGAAGCCATTGTAACAATATCAAAAATCGTTTTGTTTTGTTTTTCAATTTCCTGTCGTGTGTCAGCAGTTAATTTGCTATCAAAATTAACAAGCATCATTCTGATTATATTTTCAATAGACATTTCATTGCTTAGATAATAAGTGTCTGGGAAAAGATATCCTTCCAGTCCGGCGTTCTTTGGCCTATCCTGCAAAAAATTAAATTCGGACGAGAAGTCTTCTTTATACTCCGTATAATCTCTCATCGGAAAGCCTGTAAATTCAAACAATTCATAATATTGAAACATTTCTTTGTTTTCCAAATACTGCGCGATATCTCTTGAATCCCAGCCTTCAATAATAGTGATTTTTTCTTGGTTGCTTTTCCCTCTGAGAATTTCCGCGGCAATTTCAGGAACACTCATGGAAGCGGAAAGCAAATATTTTCCCGCCTGCAACAGGCGGCTCTTTTGTTGCCATGTTAAATAAATCTCAAAAAAGATTTTGTTTTTAATTAAATCTTGTTCTTCCAAATTGGATGCAATTTGGAAAAGCCCCTGTCCTTTTTCCACGACAAAGACCTTATATTGAGTTTCCGTGCTTTTAGCGAGATAAATACCCTGCCACGCAAAAAACAAAAGGCAAGCTGCCACCAGAAGAAAACCAATTATGATTTTTGCGTATGTTTTCATATTATTTTTCCACCAAAGGAACGAAAGCAAAACCGGTGTGTTCGGTTTTTTTTATTTCGGTTTCTGTTTTTTCAAATAGCCAAATGGAAGAACCAATAGGAGCGACTATTTTCCCTCCTGTTTTAAGTTGTTCTTGCCATGCCACAGGGATTTGTTTAGTTTGAACTGCCGCCGAGACCAATATTTTATCAAATGGAGCTTCTTTATTATATCCCTTTGAACCGTCAGCGCAAATAAATTCTGTGATACCATTGTACTTGGCTGCATTTTTTTCGCCAAATTCTTTTAATTCAGGAATTATTTCCAGAGCAATAACTTTTCCTTTAGGCCCGACGATCTCAGCCAGTAAAGCAGTAGTCCATCCGGAGCCGGAACCAATATCCAAAATTTTGTCTCCTAGCATGGGTTTAAGCTGTTCCAGCATAAAAGCAACCACTAAAGGTTGGGATATTGTTTGATCCCAGCCAATAGGCATTGGTTCGTCAAATTCAGAGAAATGCTTCATGCCTTCAGGGATAAAGTCGTTTCTGCTGATTTTCTGGAAAGCCTTAATAATCCGTGGAGTTTTCAACCAGCCTTTTTCGATTAAGGAATTGATCAAATCACTCATATTTTCTTAAAGCCTCAACCGGCTTGAGTTTGGCAGCCGCTCTGGCTGGAAAAAATCCCGCCAAACATCCTATGGAAAATGAAAAAATGATAGCGAAAATGATCATCCAAGGAGAAATAGTTGTTGTGAAATAAAAGGTTGGGTTTGCCTGGCCATAATAATCAATTGCTTTGGCAAGAATACTTCCCAGCAATACTCCGCCCAGACCTCCCAAAATTCCTACTATTCCCGCTTCAATCAAGAAAATTGACAGAATTGCTGAATTTTTAGCCCCAATTGCTTTCATAATTCCAATTTCTTTGGTCCTTTCTCTGATTGAAGTGAACATGCTGTTTGTGATTCCAATACCTCCCACGAGAATGGCAATGCTGGCAAATCCAATAATAACAACCTCAATTATTCCTAAAATAGTGCCGGTTATCTCTGACATCTTTTCTGAGGTAATAACAGAAAAATCAGCCACATCGGTGTCAGCCCTTCTTTTTCTTGTTTCTTCAAGGCTGCTTTCAATTTCTGTTTTCACGATGTTTTCATCTGCTCCTTCTTCAAGTTTAACCATGGCGTACGCGGCACTGCCGCGTTTCTCTCCTGTCAGCTCTTGATATACCTTCATATCCATATAAACCATACTGTCATCTTGTCGACTTCCTAAAGAATCCAATATTCCCGCCACCTCAAATTTTTTCCCTTTTATCGTCATTTCCGAGCCTGCTTTTACCTTTTTTGAGAAAGTTTCATTGGCTACATATTGGCCGATTAAAAGCTGATTTCCCTTGCTGGGCCATCTTCCTTCAGTCAAACTCCAACCCTGAAAAATACTTAAAATATCCAAACCTTCTTTCCATGGTTCATAACCGCACATGGCAATTTGTTTTGATTCGTCTTTGTATCTGGCTACTGTTCCGGTGTAGGAAATTCCCAAAACCTCATCTACGCCTTTTGCTTTTTTAATTGCCTCAATATCTTCTTTTTCTAATTTGGCGCCGCCGAACATCATGCTCGTTAAAATGTCTTCCTCACCGCCGGGCATCACCATAACCATTTCTCCGCCCATTGCCTGTAATTGCTGGTTAATGGTTGTTTTTA
>JAGLPU010000023.1 GCA_023137175.1 Candidatus Parcubacteria bacterium
AAAACAGTCAAGAAGCTTCTTAGGCGTCTGGTCTTTATATTTCTAAATGCGATCCTAAAATATTCTTTTAGTTCTTCCATAAAGATTCCTTAGCTGTTAAGCCATTTTTAACTATTTGTCCGTCTTTAATGTTTATTATTTTTTCGGCATAATTTGCGATTTTTGGATCATGGGTCACAATAATCATTGTCTTTCCCCGTTTTTCATGAAAAGTTTTCAAAAATTCCATTATCATCTTTCCGGTGGTTGAATCAAGATTTCCGGTTGGTTCATCGGCTATGATCACTTCCGGGTCATTGGCAAAAGCTCTTGCCAGCGCCACTCTCTGCCTTTCTCCTCCGGAAAGTTCTGCCGGTTGATGAACCATCCTTTTTTCCAATCCAACCATTTTTAAAATCTCTTCTGCTTTTGCTTTTCTTTTTAAAAACGGGACTCTTTGAAATATCATAGGAAGCATTACATTTTCTAGACAGTTGATGTTTGGGATTAAATTAAATTCTTGAAAAACAAATCCCAACACTTTTCCTCTAAACTGAGAAAGTTCGCTTTCCGGCATCTTTGCGATATTTTTTCCTTTTAGATAAATTTCCCCCCTGCTTGGAGAATCCAGGCATCCAATCATATTTAAAAGAGTGGATTTTCCAGACCCGGAAGCTCCCATAATAGCGACAAAATCGCCTGGATTAATTTCCAGGCTCAATCCTCTCAAAGCGGCCAATTCTGTTTTGCCTAGTTGATAAATCTTCCAGACATTCTCTAGTTTAATAATTGGCTCTATGTTCATCTTAAAGTTTATCTTAAAATTACTTTTTCTCCGGCTTCTAGTCCTGAGATAATTTCCATCATATCATTACTGCCCAAAAGACCTGTTTCTATTTCTCTCTCTTCAATTTTCCCATCTGTTAAAACTTCAACAAAAACTTTATCGTCTTTTTCCTGAACTGCATCTTCATCAATGACTAAAACATTTTCTTTTTGAGCTGTTTTAATGATTAAATCAGCTGTCATCCCCTGTTTGACTCCCTCCAGTGATTCTTCAATTCCATCGGAAAAATCAATAATTATTTTGTAATAAACTACTCCATCCATCAGTTTTTCAGCCGGATCAACGAACATAACCTTGCCTTTAAAAATTTGGTCGGGAAAGGCGATTAAAAAAATATCTACCGGATTTCCAATATTTATCTTTACGATATCTTCTTCGTAAATATCTGTTTCTATTTGAAATGGGATTGAAGGCAGAAGCGTGATAATAATACCTGTTGGTTGAACCATCTCTCCAACTTTTTTATCCACTCCTATAACCTGTCCGTTTGTCGGGCAGAACAAAGTGGCTTTGGCGATTTGATTCTTAAGCAAGGCTAGATTAGATTGGGCCCGTTGAACTTTGGCTTGATATAAAACAATATCTTCTTGACGCGGGTCGGCTGTGGTTAAAGCCAGGTTGTCTTGAGCTGTTTTTAAAACTCCTTCGGCCGTGGCTGTTGAAGATTCAGCAGTATTGATATTAGAGGCATTAGTCAGCTTAGTTGAAGCTATGGCTTGCTGAGCGCTGATAATACTGGTCAAACTGGTGTTGATATTTGTTTTTTGAGTGTCTATCGTTGTTTTGTCGGTTGAGGAAACTGTGTCGCGATAAGTTATTGCTTCGCATGTCTCCCTGGTTATTTCCAGAGCGTTATAGATTTTATTTAAAGCGTCTTTTACTTCAATTAAAGCCATATCAATGCTTTCGTTCTCTCCTGAACTTTTAGCGGCGGCGATATATGGCTCTGTTTGGAGCATAGCATTTTCTATGGTTGTTTTGCTCCCCTTAACTGTAATGCTTTCTTGGTCGTTGCCGCTAAAATAGGTTCTTTGTAAAGAATCTATTGCATTATATGCGTTATATATTTTTAGATAAGCGTCGTCTAAAGAATTTAAACCATCTTCATAGTCCTGCTCTATATCCTCTTGAGCAATGACTTTTACATTTTGTTCGTTTTGTTGCGCGTTTTCCAGGCTTATTTCAGCATTATCAACTGCTGTTTGAGCGACTCGTATTGTTTCTGCGCTGGCTCCGGACAGTAGTTTATTAAGTTCGGCCTGAGATAATTCCAAAGCGGCAGATGCTTCTTGAAGCTGGATTTGCAATTGGCTGGTTTCCAGGCTGGCTAAAGCTTGTCCCGCCTTTACTATATCTCCAACACTGATATTCACCGCGGCAATTCGTCCGGTGTTTTCAAAACTGAGTCCTATTTTTTCTCCCCTTTTGACCATACCTGTCTCAGAGATTTCTTGGACAACAGTATCTCTTTTTACTTCAGTCAAAGTGTATTCAGGCTCGCTTTCCTTGAAAATAACTTGGTAGAGAAGAATAGCTGAAACAATGAGAACTAAGACAATGATGATTTTTTTGTTCATAGTTTTTAGATTAGATATTAGTAATATATTTTAGCAATTTTCCAACAAAAAAACAAGGTTCTGTTTAGGCAGAACCTTGCTTTAAAAAAAGCGATATAGAGTGAGTTGTAAAACATAGCATTCTATGAAGAATGCTTCTCTTGTCTTTTGCAAGAAAAGAGAAAAAGCTTTCTCTTGCATTGGCCACTCCTTTTCCGGCGTTCTCAAACTCCTTAAAACCTAGGTTTCAAAAAAAGGAAGAATCCAAATACATGAGGGGGATCCCTTAGTTTCCATAATCTAAACTGCTTTGCAATTCAAACTACAAAAATTGTCCACAACTCACTCTATATTGCTTCTTTTTAAATTTCTACTAGTAATTATATTCCAAATCAAAAAGGTTTGTCAAGTGTGGATATTTTATTCTTTTTTTAACACTATATTTTACTACAAACTAAAAATAAAAATCCCCTGTTAAGGGGACTTTTATTTAGAAAACAAGAGGATGTTTAGCTTGCAGGGGTTGAGGGAGTCGAACCCCCATCAATGGTTTTGGAGACCATTATTCTGCCATTAAACTAAACCCCCCTGAACTATTTTTTCATTTCCTTATGGACAGTATGTTTTCTGCAAGTGTTGCAGAATTTTTTCATTTCCAGTTTTGTGTCAGCTACTTGTTTGGTTTTATGTGTAAAGTAATTTATTTCCTTACAATCCTGGCAGCGTAGCTTTGTAAAAGGTTTTTTAGTTGCCATATTTCTTTTGTTTAATAATATAGTGTTGGTTCTGAGCCAGAGGCGAGATTCGAACTCGCGACCTTTCCCTTACCATGGGAATGCTCTACCAACTGAGCTACCCTGGCGCATTGTGCGGGCAGGGAGGGACTTGAACCCCCGTAGGCATAAAGCCGCGAGTTTTACAGACTCGTGCGTTTGACCACTCCGCCACCTACCCATGTTGCAATGCTATCACAAAAATATTTATTTTTCAATTCTTTTTGCTGTTTTTTTGTGTTTTGCTTGCCATTCTCCTATTTCTTTATGATTTCCTGAAAGCAGCACTTTGGGAGCTTTCCAAGCTCTCTTGCTTCCTTTGGGTAAAAATATTTCCGGTCTGGTGTATTGAGGATACTCCAAAGAACCGGCTGTCTCAAAAGATTCTTCACTTAGCGATTTTTCTTTTATCACGCCCGGAACTAATCTGGATACCGCGTCCACGATTGCCATGGCTGGCAGTTCTCCTCCGGTTAAAACATAATCACCAATGGAGATTTCTTCATCGGCAATATGTTTAGCCACTCTTTCGTCAACTCCTTCATAGCGGCCGCAGATTAAAATGATCTGTTCCAATTTAGAGAATTTTCTTGCCATCTCTTGGTCAAACTTCTTTCCTTTGGCGCTTAATAAAACAATCTTGCTGTTCTTTTTCTTTTTTAACTTTTCAACCGCCCTATAAATAGGCTCAACTTTTAAGACCATTCCGGCTCCCCCGCCAAACGGTTTATCGTCAAGAGTTTTATGTTTGTCTGAAGTCCAATCACGCAAATTGTGAGTATTGATTTTTATTAACTTTTTCCCTTGAGCTCGTTTGATTATGCTCTCCTCAAAGTAGGAGTTAAAAATGTCAGGGAAAATAGTGATGATATCAAATTTTATCATGTTATTGAAGCAAAACTGCGCTGCCATCATTGGCAGCGCAGTTTCTATTTGTAAAATAATGCAATAAACTTACAGTTTTAAATCTTCTAAACTTTCAGAAGGTTTTGTTTCTGCAGTTTCACTGCTTCTAGGGGCTCTGCCTCCTTCTGGTTCTTCAATCTTTAAATTCACGCGAGCATGATTTTTAAGACCGATAATTCTAACCAAGCTTCTGATAGCTCTAGCGGTTGAACCGCTTTTCCCGATAATTTGTCCCATGTCTTCGGGGTTTACTTTTAAATTAAGTAAAACTCCCATTTCATCCACTGATCTGTCAATTTTTACATCATCCGGGTTGTCAACTAAAGCTTTGACTATAGTCTCAAGAAATTCTTTATCTGAATTATTTGCCATATTCTTTCGGATATTTAATTATTTTCATTGTAGTAGCTTCGACTTTATCGTGTCCCTTTGCTTTTTAGAAAGACTAGAGATGCTACCGATATATAGTATACGCTTATGCAATAGAGCTGTCAATCCTTTATTTTTCCACTTCTTCTCCCTTTTCTTTGGGTTTTTCTTCAGCTGGAGCTTCTTCAGTTGGCTCTTCTTTTTTATCTTCAGGTTTAGATTCAGGCTCTTTCTTTTCTTCAGGAGTTGTTTTAGCTGGAGCTTCCTCCTTTGAATCTTCTTTTGTTTCTTCAGTCTTTACTTCTTCCTTACCGGCTTCTTCTTTATTTTTAATTTCTTCTTTCTTCTTTTTAGAAAGCTTAAATTTATTAGCTTTGTCCCCTTCAATAATCTTTTCTACGATTAAAAAGTTATGGACAGTGTCAGAAGGCTGAGCGCCTACTGACAGCCAGTATTTTATTCTTTCTGCTTTAAAACTCTTTTCTTTAGTTAATGGATTAAAAAAACCTAAAATCTCAAGGGCTCTGCCGCCTTGAGGAGGATTTTTTTTATCACAAACCACTATTCTAAAAAATGGTTGGTGTTTTTTCCCAGTTCTTAAAAGTCTAATAACTAACATATTTAGCAAGATAACATAGATTAATAAAATCAGCAAGGGCTGATTACCATTTTTTTGTTTCCAAAGCGTGCTTGGCCGCTTCTTCTTCTGCTTCCTGTTTAGAAGAGCCTTCGCCTTCAGCTATTAACTCTTTACCAAGGAAAACGCCGGTTATGAACTGTTTGGCGTGGTCGGGCCCGGATTCTTTTTGCACATTATAGGCGGGAGTGATTCCGGTTATTTCTTGCGCTTTTTCCTGAAACTTACTTTTATTGTCTTTATACAGGCCGCTGGCTATAATTTCGGGCAACTCTTCTATTATATGTTTTCTAATGAAACTTTCGCATAACTTATATCCTTGGTCAAGAAAAGCAGCGCCGATAAAAGCTTCGAAAGTATTGGCTAAAATATACTGCCTGGCTTTGCCTGTTTCTTTGGCTTCTCCTCGTGAAAGCAATAAAAAATCATTAAAACCCAATTTTTGAGAAGTTTTAGTAAGCATTTTTGTGTTTACTAATGCCGCTCTCAAATTAGTCAATTCTCCTTCCGCCTTGTCAGGATATTCTTGATAAAGATAGTCGGTTACAACCAGCTCTAGAACCGCATCGCCGAGAAATTCCAGTCTTTCATTATGGCAAAGACCGGCATTCGGGTTTTCGTTTAAGTAAGAACGATGGATGAAAGCTTGGGTTAATAAATCTTTATTGATAAAATTAACATCCAGTTTTTTTTCCAAAAGTGCAAAATCTTTCATTTGTCTGTTAGTCTGCAATTTATAATCTACAACTCAAGAATTGTCTTGTGTTGCAAATTATAACCTACAGTTGTTATTTTTCTTCTATCTCTTTATACACTGTTCCTAAAACTCCGTTTATGAATTTTCCGGAAGATTCTCCTCCAAAAGTTTTGGCGAGTTCAATAGATTCATTAATGGCCACTTTGGGAGGAACTTCCGCCTTATCTTCATAAAGCAATTCATAAAGCCCCATTCTGAGAATGTTGCGGTCAACTATGGTTATTTGGTCAACCGGCCACTGAGGAGCGGCTTTAGTGATGATTTTATCAATTTGTTCAAGATGCTCTACTGTGCCTTTTACCAATTGCCAAACAAAATCAGTATTTTCCAGCCCCGGTCCGAATTCTTTAATGTTTTTAGTGACAATTGGCTCTAAGCTTTCCGGCGCTTTGCCGGAGAAATCCCATTCATATAGGCTTTGCATAACTATAGAGCGCGATAAATGTCTTGATGCCATATTATTTTTGTGATAGTCTTTCCGCAGTTAACGGTTTCTTTTCTTCTTGCTCTTTTTCCTGGTTGGCCATTTCTTTTTCTTTAAGCTTCTTCTCCTTCTTATTCAGCTTTTTCATAACATCAATTATTTCTCTGCTTTTGTAATAGCCGCAGTTTTTGCAAGCAGTATGAGGTAAAACCGGTTTTCCGCATTTAGGACAGGAAATCAAAGCAGCCGGCTCTATAAAAAGATGCATCCGGCGTTTATTTCTCCTGGATTTAGTGTGTCGTTGTTTTGGAACTGCCATAATAAAATATCTTTATAGTAATTTATAATTGTTTTTTTAATAACATATTGCGGTTTAATTTGCAATATCTCTGAGTAAAAATTAAAGACACAGTTAAGTGTCTTTTTTAAAATGAGATAAAAAATTATGGAAGAAATAAATCTTCCCATTTTTTTTTATTTCCTGGATTCTAGTTCAATTTCAGCTTCTACCACCAACATACGGAGAACTTTTAGACTTATACTCGCTTCCCTTAATTTTTCTCCTATTTTAGCGGATCTTTTAAATCCTAGTCTGGCCAATTTATCTTTCAGTACTCTGATTTGTTGAGGTATCGGCGCTTCAACTTCTATCTTTTCGTCTTTATTTTCATTTCCTGCCACTTTCATCACCAAGCATAGTTAGTTTCTTTGATTTCTGTATTAAGTTGTATGTCAAAGAACTATTGATATTATAACAAACGATATCAATTTGTCAAGGGTTGGGATTGTCTAATGCAAAAGAATGAAGGAGGTCGGGTCTCGTCCTTTTCTAGAATTTTAATTAGTCTGAAATAGAACTTGACTTTTCTTGCGACCGCAAGAAAAGTCAAGTAACGCATATGACACGCCCGTGTCATATGCGTTCTTTATTTGATTTAACCGGTTAAAACTTTCGCGGTTTAATTTGCAATATCTGCGGTAGACAAAGTTTAAGCACGCAATTGAGCGTGTGTAAAAAAGTGTGAGCGGTAAAAGAAATAAATTTCTTTTACCGCTATTTTGAGAAGTTATTTCCCTTCTCGTTTTTTCACCATTGTTTCCGCTTGTGTATGAAGAGAAATCAGTGCAATTTACACCCTTTCTCTTTTTTTATACCAGGAATGGTTTTTTGCCATATCTCTGAGAGAATCTACATATTCAATAATACAATGTAGATCCCTATCGCTTATTGGCCCTTCTTGATTCCATAATTTCTTTCCAGCTTCTTCTCTGAGTGGTTCTACGTATTGAATTATACGGCGCAGGTCAGAGTTAGTTGGTTTTTGATCCAATAATTTCCGAGCATCTTTTTCTCCTATTTCTTTAACCATATCTATCACCAAAATATTTAGTTTCTTTGATTTCTGTATTGAATTGTATGTCAAAGAACTATTAGTATTATAGCAGACTATATAGATTTGTCAAGGGGGTGAGAGTGTGAATTTGGGTTTTATTATAAAGCCGGCGAACAAAGTTTAAAACACGAATGATCGTGTTTTTTTAGGGGATAAAAAAAACGAGCGACGAAAGATAAATATCTTATCATCGCCACTCGGAATCATTTTTTTATTTTATTGCCTCGGTAAGCTCTTTTATCTCAGCTACTGTCAACTTCTTTCCTCCCAACGTATAGCCATCAATGTTTTTCTCCAAGTCAACTATTTTTAAGAGTTTGACTGTTGTCTCCGGAGCTCCAATCTTTGCATTTTCAATTGTGGCAGCGATATCTCCTTTCTTCGCGCAAGCTATTCTTAAAGAGTCGAGTGCCTTTTCTCTTTTTATTTTTTTCTTCTTTCTTTTCTCATCTTTTAACTTAAAGAAATTTCTTACTTCATCTTTAATTTCTTTATTGCTTTGTTCTTCTCCTGCCATTTCTATCACCAATCATTATTTAGCTTCTTTGATTTCTGTATTGAATTGTATGTCAAAGAACTATTAGTATTATAACAAACTATATTGATTTGTCAAGGGTTAATCTTGTTTAACCGGTTTGAAGCTTTGGCGGTGGATTTTGCAAGAACCGTGTTTTTTAAGCATTTTTTTATGGTGCTTGGTGGGATAGCCTTTATGCTTACTAAGTCCGTATCCGGGATATTTCTTATCCATTTTTTTCATTATTGCGTCCCGTTTTACTTTGGCGATTATGGAAGCCGCGGCAATGGAAAAAACTTTGTCATCTCCTTTGATTATTGATTTTTGGGGAATTTTTGAGTTTATTTTAAAGTTTCCATCCAAGAGCAGGAAGTCAACTTTTTTCAGGTTCTTTATCGCTTTCTCCATGGCCAGTTTAGAGGCCTGAAGGATATTGATCTTGTCTATTATCTTTTCTGACACCTTGCCTATCCCCCATTCTATTTCCGGATGATGAGTAAGAAGCTGGCAAAGCACTTCTCTTCTTTTCGCTGACAGTTTCTTGGAATCTCTGATCTCCTTCCATGGAAAATCAGCCGGCGGATAATTCTGGACAACAACCGCTGCCGCAACAACCGGGCCCGCGATTGGTCCCCGGCCTGCTTCATCCAGTCCGGCAATATGTTTATGCTTCTTTCTTAATTTTTTTTCTTCTTTAAAATTTATCATGCGCTTGTAAAAAAAAGCTGCTAAAAGTATAATAACACAATATATGGCAAAATTTACACACCTTCATGTGCATAGCCACTACTCTCTGCTTGATGGCCTGCCTAAAATAAATCTCCTTATAGACCATGTTAAAAAGCTTGGTATGGATTCCGTGGCCTTGACCGATCATGGCAATTTATACGGCGCAATTGAGTTCTATAAAGCAGCCAAGGCTCAGGGAATAAAGCCGATTATCGGCTGTGAAGTCTATTTGGCTTTGGAAAGAATGGACCAGAAAAGGCCTAATGTTGATAACAAGAGTTATCATTTCGTTTTGTTGGCAAAAAATCAAGAGGGATACAAGAATTTGGTGAAATTGGTGACCAAGGCCAATTTGGAAGGCTTTTATTACAAGCCCAGAATTGACAAAGAGTTGCTGGCCAAGCATTCAGCCGGGCTTATCGGGCTGACAGCCTGTGTTCAGGGAAAGATTCCTAAGCTGATTCTCTCCGGCAAAATAGACGAAGCAAAGAAAGAAGCTTTGGAATTTCAAAAGATTTTCGGCCCGGACAACTTTTATTTGGAAATACAGAACCATCCAAATATACCGGAACAAGACAAGGTGAATAAAGCTTTGATAAGTTTTTCCAAGGAATTGAATATTCCTTTGGTGGCCACTTGTGATGCCCATTATTTAAACTCTGATGATGCTGAAGCTCAAGATATTTTAATGCTTATTAACACAGGAGCTGATATTAATAATCCGCAAAGGCTGACGATGATAAATGAAGATTTTTCTGTGAAAAGCCCGGAAAAAATGGTCAAGCTTTTTAAAGATGTTCCTCAAGCGATAGAAAATACCCAGAAAATAGCGGCTGCCTGCAATGTTGAATTTCAACTGGGAAAGACCAAACTTCCCTTTTTTACTGTTCCGGACAAAACCACTCCGGAAAAATATTTAAAAAAATTATGTGAGCAGGGATTAAAAAAACGCTATCCCAAAAAGGACATCCAAGCTATTGAACGGTTGGAATACGAACTTTCAATCATTCAAAAAACAGGTTTTGCTTCGTACTTCCTTATTGTGCAGGATTTTGTTAATTGGTCAAAAGAGAATCGTATTGTTGTGGGTCCTGGAAGGGGTTCGGCTGCCGGGTCTTTAGTTTCTTATCTTTTAAACATTACAGATGTTGATCCGATAAAATATGATTTGCTGTTTGAAAGATTTTTGAATCCGGAAAGAATTTCCATGCCTGATATTGATCTTGATTTCACTGACTGGAGAAGGGATGAGGTTATCAACTATATCAGGGACAAATACGGACACGACAAAGTAGCTCAGATTATTACTTTCGGAACCATGGCAGCGAGAGCGGTAATTAGGGATGTGGGCCGGGCTTTGGGCTATTCTTACCAATATTGCGACCAAATCGCCAAAATGGTTCCATTTGGTTTTAATCTGGATCAGACCATTAAAGAGGTGCCTGAATTTAGCCAGCTTTACAAAATGGACGACCAGGCAAAGAGACTTATTGATTTGGGAAAAAAATTGGAAGGCGTGGTGCGTCATGCTTCAACTCATGCTTGCGGCTTGGTGATCTCCCAAGATCCTCTGACTGAATCCGTGCCATTGCAGCATCCCACACAGGACGACGGCAGTATTGTCACTCAATATGAGATGCACTCAATTGAAGACCTGGGGCTATTGAAAATGGATCTGTTGGGATTAAAGAACTTAACCATTATTGAAGATACTCTGACCAGGATTTATAAAGTGCGGAATAAGTCATTGAAAATAGAAGATATTCCTTTGGATGATAAAAAAACATATAGGTTGTTTCAAGAAGGAATGACAACTTCGGTTTTTCAATTGGAATCCGACGGCATGAAAAGATATTTAAAACAATTGAAGCCGACAAAGTTTGAGGACGTTATTGCAATGGTGGCTCTTTACCGCCCCGGCCCAATGGAGTTTCTGCCCCAATACATTAAAGGAAAGGCCAATCCAACGACAATAAGGTATATACACCCGGAATTAAAGCCGATTTTAGAGAACACTTACGGAATTATGGTTTATCAGGAACAGTTAATGAAGATCGCCCAAAAGGTAGCCGGATTTTCTTTGTCTGAAGCTGATATTTTAAGAAAAGCGGTTGGAAAGAAGATTATAGAACTGCTGCTGGAGCAAAAAGAAAAGTTTATCAACGGAGCGATAAATAAAGGAACAAGCAAAGAGGTTGCCCAGCGGCTTTGGGAATGGATTTTGCCTTTTGCCCGCTATGGTTTTAATAAAAGCCATAGCACTTGCTATGCCATGATTGCCTATTGGACCGCTTATTTAAAAGTTCATTATTCAGTGGAATTTATGGCTGCGGTTTTGACCTCTGAAAAAAACGATACCGAAAAAATAGCCAATTTGATCAGTGAATGTAAAAAAATGAAGATTCCGGTTCTGCCTCCGGACATCAATGAAAGTTTCAAATATTTTTCCGTAGTGCCCGATGAGCACAAAATCCGTTTCGGGTTGCTGGCTATTAAGAATGTCGGTCAGAATGTAGTGGAAGCAATAGTTAAAGAAAGAAAAGCAAACGGGCCTTATCAATCCATAACTGATTTTATTGGCCGCGTTGGCTCTAAAAATTTAAATAAAAGGTCATTGGAAAGTTTGATCAAGACAGGAGCTTTTGATGAATTTGAGGAAAGAAACAAGTTGCTATCTAATATGGAAAGGCTCTTGGAATGGAGCCGAGAACAGCAGAAAAACAAAGAGAGTGGTCAAAAGGGCCTTTTTGACAGTGTCCAAACTAAAGAAAGCCCGCTTACTTTGGAAGACGCTCCCCCAGCCTCTAAAGGCGAAAAACTAATTTGGGAAAAGGAATTGCTCGGTTTGTATATCAGCAGCCATCCTTTGGAAGAATTCAAAACAATTTTAACAAAAAAAACCTTGTCTTTAAACAGGGTTGCCCTAAGCGTTAGCGGACGGACAGTAAAAGTCGGGGGCATTATTTCCGGCATTAAGAAAGTGATCACTAAAAAAGGCCAGCCAATGCTTTTTGTTAAATTGGAAGATTACACAGACAAAGTGGAACTGGTGGTTTTTCCCACAGTAACGGCTCAAAACCAGGAGACATTTCAGGAAAATAAAGTGGTGATAGTCAAAGGCCGGGTGGACAACCGTTCAGGAGAGCCAAAGGTTATTTGCAATGATATTCAGGAATTAATAAAAGAAGTATAAAAAAAAGCGGCTATTGCCGCTATTTTATTTTCGCCATTAATTCTTCTTTAAAAGCCTCAACTAGGCTTGCCGCAGCTTCATCGCTAAGAGGGCGACGGGTAGAGTATTTTATCATATCTGTTAATATCCCTATTTTTTTAGCCATAAGGTCGGAAAGGTTTGCGGAAAATCCCCCTATTGAAGAACCTTTCCGTTTATGGATTGCCAGCCCCACTTCTTTTGCTTCTAACTCTTCATTGATTCTTATTAGCCTTATCACATCATCTACTTTATCTTTTTTACCCATCTGCATCACCTTTATTTTTTTAAAATACTAACTGGGTTGTTTTTACATAATTCTAATAGTTTTGTCAAAAAAAAAGAGGACAGCATAGCTGTCCATATAAAGTAAGGTCAGGGGAAGAGAAATAGATGCGGCGTCCGGCTTCCCATGACCATCAGGCATTTCTCCAGTTCTTACAGAAAAAGTTTTCAAAGAACAAAAATGTTCTTCATCTAATATATAGCACCCCTGAAACCTTTGTCAATTTATTGTTTTTTTTAAAAAAAAGAAGTAAAATAAAGTAATAATTAATAATTCTTAATTTTTAATAGCTGTGCTAAACCAAGTTTAGCACAAGTCTAAATTAGAAATTCGAAATTTTATCCATGTCTTTTGTAAACAAGTTTCTCATAATATTGATCGCTTTTGGAGCGATATTCACTGGAGCAAGCGTTTTTGCTCAAGACACATCTGTTTCTGCGGATGTAATCGCAGCCGTGAATCTTGACGAAGATATAAGCGCGAGTGATTTGGGAGTTGGCGAACCAACAATTCTAGCTGACAATCCTTTTTATTTTTTGAAAAGCGCTATCCGTGGGATAGAGTCATTTTTTACTTTTGATCCGGTTAAAAAGGCTGAATTGAAGCAAAAATTCGCTGATCAAAAATTAGTTGAACTGAAAAAACTTGCTGAGATCAAACCCAATGACACTGAGTCCCTTGATAAAGCCTTTAATAATTATCAAGATGAACTAACCCGTTTAGAGGGAGCCGTTGATGGGATCACGGATGAAGCAAAAGCGGACAAATTTGTGGACAAGTTCATTGACCATAATTTTAGGCATCAAAAACTATTCGGCCAGCTGGAAAAAGAACTTCCTGAAGAAGCTTTAGATGCGATGGAAAGAATAAGAAAAAGGAATATGGATGTTCTTTCATCTGTAAGCTCAGAACTTGTTTCCCCGGAAGTTTTAAAAGATAAAATTATTGAAATTACCGATGAACAGTCCGGCAGTCAATTTAAGCATTTTAAAAACTTGGAGGTTTTGCAAGCCCTGGAAGACAAGGTCCCGGAGCAGGCCAAGGAAGCTATTCAGTTAGCTCAGGAAAATTCTTTAAAAAGACTACACGGAGATTTGGAACTAATGTCTCCGGAAGACAGAGAAAAATTTAAGGATTATGTAGGAAACATTGGTGGAAACGAAGTCCGCCATTTGGAAATTATCCATAAATTTGAAGCGAAAGAAATGCCCGAAGAAGTCAGGATTCAACTAGAGGCGGTCAAAGAAGAAACCTTTTCTAAAATTGAAAAGAAAATGAAAGAGCTTGGAACAAAAGAGAACCAGGAAGTTTTCTTAGAACATCTTGGTAAAGACAAATTGGAAAATTTAAGGATTGTTAACGAGTTGGAAAGCAACCTCTCTCCAGAAGTGATAGGAGGAGTTTTGATGGTAAAAGAAGGATTAATAGAAAAAATAAAGATAAAAATTGATTCGGCCGATACTCTGGAAAGAAGAGAAGTGATTTTGAAAGAAGCGGAAAAATATTACGATGTTAAACAAATGAGAGCTTTGGAAGAGATCCAAAGCGTTAGTAACGTTGAATTTTTAAAGGAGTTGAAATACAAAGTAATAGACGGAATGAAGAATGAAATAGAAGGGATTACTAATGAGAAAGAATTGCGTTTGAAGATTGATATGCTGACAGGAGATACTCCGGAAGGAATGACTATCATACAAGGCATTAGTTTGTCTCCGCAAATGACAGGTCAATTTCTAGAAGTTCATGCCGAGAAGCTGGAAAGGAAGATCGGAAATATAACAGACGAAACAAGATTAAGAGTTATTATAGATAAAATTCAAGGAGAGGATGTGGCATCGGAATTAAGGAGATATCGGCCTGAGCTCTTAAATGAAGTTAACCCCTCTCCGGAAACTGGCTGTATAGAAATATGGGCTCCTGTCTGCGGTGAAAATGGAAAAACCTATTCTAACGACTGCCACGCTAGGGCGGCAGGAATAAAGATTCGTTACAGAGGGGCTTGTGAGCAAGGAGAAATGCCAGTAGAAAAGCCGACAATCAATAAGCCGATTATGGAAGAACCGTCAGTAAAACCGGAAGTTGGTTTAGCTAGTCCTTCTGCCGTTTATTGCCAAAAGTTAGGTTATAACTATAAGACGAAAACTGATTCAACAGGAGCAGTGAGAGGCATGTGCATTTTCAGTAACGGAGATGTTTGTGACGCATGGGAGTTTTACCGAGGAGAATGTGGAGCTCAATATAAGACAGATGAAGCTGTTAAAACTCCGTCTCTGGAGATAGAGGTTCAAATAAAAGACAATATTGGTACGGTGGAAATTCTCCCCGTGGAAGATGTCGGATTCTAAAAAATACTGACAGAGGTTGAAACGGCTTAAGAAAATCTTAAGCCGTTTTATTAAATTCCTAATTGTGCTAATTAATAGTTATGAAATATCATATAGTCACCTATGGCTGCCAAATGAACAGGAGTGATTCGGAAAGGATTGCCGGCGTGCTGGAGAACATTGGTTACAAAGCTGCTGACAAGATCCTTCAGGCGGATTTAGTGGTGGTTAACGCTTGCTCGATCAGACAGTCAGCCATGGACAGAATTGATGGGCTGGCGAAAAAACTAAGGGGAAAGAAAACCGTTCTGACCGGGTGTATTTTAGATAAAGATAAAAAGAAATTTCAGACGAAGTTTGATTTCTTATTAGGGATAGAAGACTTGCTCCTGCTTCCGGAAATGCTGGGGCATAAAACTATTGCCAAGAATCACTATTTAGAATTATCTCCCGGATATTCCAGCGCTTTTTCAGCTTGTATCCCCATAATGACCGGCTGCAATAACTTCTGTTCTTATTGCGTTGTTCCCTATACTAGGGGCAGGGAGGTTTCCCGTCCGGCTGAAGAAATTTTAAGGGAGATAAAGGGACTAATCAAGAGCGGCTATAAAGAAATTTGGCTTTTGGGACAAAATGTCAATTCCTATAAAACAAAAGACAAGATAAGTTTTGCCAAATTATTAGAAATGGTAAATAATATTCCGGGAAAGTTTTGGATTAGGTTTACTTCTCCCCATCCCAAAGATTTTTCTGCTGAGTTGATTGAAACTATGGCTAAGTCAAAAAAAGTGACCCCTTATTTAAATCTGCCGGTTCAGGCCGGCAACAATACGGTTCTTAAAAGAATGAACCGACCATATACAATAGAGAAATACAAAAGGCTGGTAAAAAAGATTCGCCAGGCTTTTAAGCAAAAGATAGCCATTTCCACCGATGTTATCGTCGGTTTTCCCGGAGAAACAAAAAAACAGTTTTCTGATACTTGTGATTTATTCAAAAAGATTAAATTTGATATGGCCTATATCAACCGCTATTCTGCCCGTTCCCAAACCGCGGCCGCTAAAATGGAAGACACTGTTTCCGATAAGGAAAAAAAGAATCGTGAAGAAATATTAAATGATATTTTAAAAATTACTGCCTTAGAGAAAAATAAGGAGTTTATTGATAAAGAAGTTGAAGTATTGGTGCAAGATAATATTAAAGGTTTTTCTATCGGCAAAACCAGCCATTTTAAAACAATTAAGTTTCCGGGAAAGAAGTGTCAGATAGGAACTTTCGTTAAAGTGAAAGTTTTGGACGCTTCTCCATGGGGATTAAAAGGAGAATTGACAAGAAAGAGGCCCTGACTTTGTCAGGGGTCTTTTTTCTGCTTCGGGGAATTAAACTTGTTAAGAACTCAATTAACTCGCAGGCCATTTCGTAATTTTCTTGTGGTTTTCCTTTATTCGCCGGCTGACTTAATTCCTGCCTTATTTCTTGAATTTGTTCTTTTAAGCACTGGAGGCCTTGTTTCCAATTAATTTTCTTCTGGTTCAGAATTTTCTTTGCTTCTTTCAGGACCATTGTTGCATAGTCACAATTGTTCTCCGAAAAAATCGTTCTTAAGTCTTCACTTGCCAAATTATCACCTTTGTCTTTATTCAAGAGTCTTTGTTAAAAAGCTTGTGTTCTTGATAAATAAAGTATAACATAAACTAATAATATGTCAAATTTAATAGTCATCTTAGGCCCGACAGCTTCCGGGAAAACCGACTTAGCCATTAAATTAGCTAAGCAGTTTAACGGAGAAATTGTTTCGGCTGATTCTAGACAAATATACCAAGGAATGGATATTGGCACGGCTAAACCAAGCAAGAAGCAATTATCCCAAGTCCCCCATCATTTAATAGATATTATTAAGCCAAACAAGGCTTTTAATGCGGCTGTTTATAAGAAGATGGCTGTTAAAGCGATTAAAGATATTCAGAAGCGTGGCAAAGTTCCTTTTCTTGTAGGAGGAACCGGTCTTTATATCCAGGCCGTTGTTGACAATCTCTCTTTTTTGCAAGCCTCGGCGAATAAAAGATTAAGGAACAATTTGGAAAAAGAAACAACCAAAAAACTCTTTGATATTTATAAAAAATTAGACCCTAAAGGATCTAAATTGATAGATAAAGAAAATAAAAGAAGACTGATTAGGGCGATAGAGGTTTGCGTTGTTACTAAAAAGCCGTATTGGGAACAAAGAAAACAAGGCAGTCCCCTTTTTAAAGCTTTGCAGATTGGAATAAGCTTGTCTGAAGAAACATTAAAGAAGAACAATGAAGCCAGAGTGAAAAAAATGTTCAGGTTCGGCTTGTCTGATGAAGCAGAGAGTTTAGCTGAAAATTACGGCTGGGAAATTTCAGCTATGAGAACTATTGGTTATCAAGAGTGGCTTTCCTATTTTAAAGGAGAAATAAAGAAGCAGGAAGTCATGGAGGATATAAAGACACACACCTTGCAGTTTGCTAATCGGCAAATGACTTGGTTTAAGAGAGATAAAAGGATTATTTGGAATAAAAATTATCAGGAAGTAAAAGCATTGATAAAAGATTTTTTATAAAAAAAGGTCCTAAAGGGACCTTTGTATTTCTTGGAGTTGTTTCTGTTCTGCCGGAGAAATAGTTACTTCAAGGTTATTTATATTAGCTCTTGCTCCATTTATTCCCATTCTTTTAAGCTCCCTAACAATAACCCTGGGTATGTGTTTTCCTCGAAGAGGTCCTAGATGCGTGTTTCTATCAACTCTTGCAATTCCATTTTTAGCTAAAGCCGAAAAAATTTTGGCATTTTTCTTCATTGAAGTAAGTCTGCTATTTCTCTTTCTGTCTTCTTTTTTTTCTGAAATTGCAATTTCTTCTACGCTACATCTGTTTCTCCTTTTTTCTTTTGCCGGAGGAGCATTCATTTGTTTAAGAAATGCTCGTCCTGACATCGGCTTGATAGGCGGTAAAGTTTCTCTTTCTCTTATCTCCGGCTGCGTTTGTTTTTTCTTTCTTTTTCCGCCAACTGGCGGTTTTTTAACTACTTTTTCCAATGGCGTCTTTTCTTTTTTCCCGAAAAGAAATCCTTTAACGATTTGGAACAAAGCTTTTATTTCTAAACCCATCCTCTCATCCTCCTTTTCTTTATTTAATTTTTAAATGGCTATGCTATAATTATAACCGTGATTATAATTAATATCAAATAAATATGAATAATACAACCAATAATTTAGAAGAAGTCGGAGAAACTGGTTTTTCTTTAAGGGCGGTAGTTGTTGCCATATCCTTAACTCTGTTTTTACTGGTTACATCTTCATATATCACTTTAAAATTAGGCGCTTTGCCCTGGCCGATTATTTTTTCAGCTATTATTGCCGGAGCCGTTTTAAATTTTGTTGGTCGGATTGGGAAAAAAACGAATGTTCATGAAATAAATGTTGCTCAGGCAGGAGGCACTATCGGAGGCCTAATGGCCGCAGGCATTACTTTTACTATTCCTGGTATTCTCTATCTTCAGCAAAAAGGCATTGATGTTTCCAGCATAGATGTATTTTCTTTAATATTGGTTTGTTTGGCCGCGGGAATTTTAGGAATACTGCTTTCAGTTCCCATTAAAAGAGTGTTGGTGGATGAAGAAAACTTGCCCTATCCTTCCGGCGCTGCCGGAGCGGAAGTGGTGAAAGCGGAGGTTTTCGGTGGCAGAAACGCTTTTATAATAGTGATTGCTCTTTTGTTAACCGGCTTATTCGTTATTCTCAGAGAAATGTATTTTCCGGGCGGCTGGATACTTTTCTCTGCAACCGGATTGACATTACTGTTATACCCCATGCCCTTGGCAATAGGAATTGGCTATATTCTTGGCAAGAGAGCCAGCTTTAATTGGTTTCTGGGAGCGGTTGTGGGCTGGGTATTGATTATTCCTTATTTAATAAATTCCGGATGGGAACGGGCTAATGCCACCAGCTTAGTGCAAAATTTGGGAATGGGCATGGTTTTGGGGTCAGGTATTGGTTTTTTCATCGCCACGATTATTCCCAAAGCCAAAAAGCTTTTTTCTCCTTTATTTGATTTTCGAGGAGCTTGGTATACAAGATTTACCATTCCGGCCAGCCTCTTTGCTTTATTAATTCTTTATGCTGTCGGCGTTCCTCTTTTCGCAGCTGTTTTAACAATATTCGGAGTCTGGATTATGGCGACAGTCGCGGCGCGGATGACCGGAGAGACTGACATAGATCCCTTAGAGCAATTTGGTATAATAGTCGGCCTGGCTGTCTTAGGCCTTTATGCCTTACTGCGTTTGGAATTAGACTATCTCCCGGCTTTTATAATCGTTTGTTTTGTTTCCATTGCCTGCGCCTTGGCCGGCGATATTGGACATGACTATAAGTCGGCTAAAATTATTGGCACTAAAGCAAAAGATATAATAAAAGTTGATTTAATAGCCGTTGTTTGTGCCGGTATTGCCGGCCCTTTTGTTTTAGAGATAATCCAGAAAGGTTATGGCAGCGTTATGTTCACCGAGCTAATGCCGGCCCCTCAAGCTCAACTGGTGGCTAATTCTATTTTCGGATTTGCCTATCCCCAAGCATTTTTTCTGGGATTGGCAATCGCTTTTTTAGTAGTAGTTGGACAAAAGATATTTAAAAAAGCAATGTTTATTTTGCCAATGGTTGCCGGCATAGGCATGTTTTTAGGATTAACCTTGGGATTACTTTTAGCTGTTGGCGGAATAATAAAATACTTTGTTGACAGAAAATTTTCCACTCTTTGCTATTCCGTAATGCTTGTAGCTGCCGGAATTATCGGCGGAGAAGGCATAGCCGGTTTTAGTTTAGCTGCTTTTTATGTGGCTGGCATGAACGCGGCCATATATTTAGGGATTGCTTTTGTCTTGCTTTTGCTGGTGGCAATCCATCTGAGATTAGCTAGCAGCAAACAGGAAATATGAAAATAATAGGCATAGACGGCGGAGGAACCAATACCCAAGTAGTCTTATACTCTCCTGAAAAGACTAAGTATTTGATTTCGGAAAAGAATTCTAAGGCGTTTGAACTAATTAAAAAAAGGGTTTTGGAATTTGCTTCCTATCCAATAGCCATTACCGGCGGAGAGGCAAAAAAGATAGAAAAATTATTTGAAAAAGCAGAAACAAAAATTATAAGTGAAATAGAATCAATAGGCATTGGCGGAACACTTTTGACCGGCAAGAAAAAAGTATTAATTGTTAATATCGGAACAGGAACGGCAATTGTCGCTGTTAATAAAAATGAAGTGGTCCATTTGGGCGGAACAGGCATGGGAGGAGGAACTTTAGGAGGCTTTAGCCAGTTGATTTTTAAAGACAGAGAGCTTGATAAGCTGGAAAAGCTGGCTCAAACAGGAAGCAGGGAAAAAGTTGATTTGACAGTGAAAGACATAGTGGGTTCCGGTATTGGCAGTATTCCCGCTAATGCTACGGCCAGTAATCTTGGCAAGCTAGCCTCAAGCAATACAAAAGATTTGGCGGCCGGGTTGTTTAATATGTTATCTGAATCAATAGCCACTTTAGCTTTTTTTATCGCTAAAAACCATGGGCTGGAACAAGATATTGTTTTCTGCGGCAAGGTGGCTCAAAACAAAGTAATAAAAAAGAGGCTTCAAGAGACAGTCAGAATGTGGGGCGGAAAAGCAATAATTCCCCTCCGAGCAGAATATGCTTCTGCTGTTGGAGCGGCGAAACAATTTTGGCAAATTAAAAACAGCGCCTAGGCGCTGTTTTCGCTGCTTGGCTCCGCGCCGTGGACGACGTTAGAACTAAGATTATGGAAATAGATGGGCATATTTACATACCAGAATTGAAATAAAAAGAAGCCGATCCATTTTTATAGTTTTCTATAACTAGTACTTCGACCCTGACCGACGCGTTCAATTTTTTTAAGACGCATCAGCTTATCAAGTGATTGCCTAACGGTTGGTTGAGCAACTTTTGTCTTTTTAGCAATTTCCATAGGGGTGGCCGCTTCGTTAATTTCTTGCAAATACTGCCAAACAGCCATTTGTTTTGGAGTTAAAAGTTTTTCTATGTTTTCTTTAGACAACAATTGAACGGCCATCTTTGACTGTTCTAAGAACATCACTAAAAAGAATTCAAGCCAAGGGGTGATATTTTCCTTATTGGTCTTGATAGTTTTTTGGCTTCTGCGAAGCGCAACATAATATTCTGGTTTATTATCCTCAACTAATTTTTCATGAGATATATAAGGCATATACTCATAACTTTCTTTTAAAAGCAATAAATTAGTTAAAACACGACTAAGTCGGCCGTTGCCATCTTGAAATGGATGAATGTTCAAAAATTCAACTAAAAAATTACCGACAATAAGCAAGGGATGGAATCTTTTCTCTTTTAGCGCTTCTTGAGTCCATTCAATTAATTCCTGCATTTCTTTGGGAGTTAAGTAAGACGACGTAGTATCAAAAAGCACTCCGACTGAATTGCCGGCTGCGTCAATCATATGTACTTTATTCTCCCGCCTTTTATACTCACCTCTATGTTCTTTATCTTTTTCAACATATTTAAGAAGCTCTTGATGAAAATGTTTAATAACGCCTTCATTAAAACTAATCGTTTTCCAAGAATTAAATACATTCTCGAGCAACTCATAATATCCTTTAACCTCTTGTTTATCTCTATTAGTAAATCTCTGAATATCAATCCCCCTCATCATTTTCTCAATATCTTCATCCGAAAGCCGAGCGCCCTCAATACGAGTAGAGGCGCCTGTAGAAGTAACCAAAACAGATCGTTTGAGACGACCTAAAACTTGGGGACTTAATTTTGCCCCAGCAATCCATTGACCCTGTAATCTGTCTATTTGTGTTATGATAGACCAAATTTTATCAGGAGCATCTTGTAATCTCTGGTCAAATTTCTTATTTTTACTCATATTCTTATCTGATATATTAACTATATCAGATTATATCGGAATAGTAAATATTAAAATGACTTTAATAACAAGTGAAGGAGATAAAAACCCAAGAAAGAGATTTTGGGTTAATTTGGTTCCGGACCGTACCCAACACCTGCCCCGTAGTGAAACAAAGTTTCTACTACTGGGGTTAGAACCGCAATTCAAGAAGCGGCTAGTCGCTGTTTTTTTCCAGAGTTTGTTTTAGTATTTTCGCGACAATATCAGGCGCGGCTTTGCCTTTTGATTGCGCCATTACTTGTCCTGTTAAAAATTTCAGAGCGTTTTCCTTTCCTGCTTGAAAATCAGCCACCGGCTTAGGATTTTTGGCTATAACAGCTTGGATTATTTTTTCTATCTCAGACTCATCGGTTACTTGAATCAATTCTTTTTCTTTGATTATATGGGAAGGGTCAGCTCCGGTTTTAAACATTTCCTGCAGCAAGACCTTGGCTATTTTGCTGGAAATTTTTCCTTCGTAAATGAGAATGGTAAATTCTGCGAAATTTTCCGGAGTGATAAGCAGTTTATCGGCGCTAAGAGAAGAATTTTTAATTAAATTTTGCAAATCGCTAAGCATATAATTTGAACAAAGCTTGGCCAGCTTTAGTTTGTCTTCGGTATCAATCTTTGCTTTCATTTCTTCCAGGTTTATCCAATTGAGCAGTTCCGACATGGTTTTTTCAAAGTAATTTCCCAGTTCTCTATTAGTCACAAAGATCTCTGCTTCTTTGTTCCCTAAGTCATATTCAAGGAGAAACCGACGGTGTTTTTCCTGTGGGAGTTCGGAAATTTCGTTGCGGATATTGTCTATTTCCTCTTTGGTAAAATGCAGCGCTGGCAGATCAGGTTCAGGAAAATACCGGTAGTCATGGCTTTCTTCCTTTATCCGTTGGGAAACTGTTATTTTTTTATCGTCTACCCAGCCGCGGGTTTCTTGAATTACTTTCTCCCCCGCTTCTAAAACATTTGTTTGTCTTTTGATTTCGTAGGCTATCGCTCCTTCAACAGCTTTAAATGAATTTAGATTTTTAACTTCCACCTTGGTTCCCAATGGTTTGCCCTCCTCGCTTAGGCTAATATTCACTTCAACTCTCATCTGTCCTTTTTCCATGTCCGCGCTGGAAATATCAAGGTATCTTAAAATAAGCTGTAATTCTTTGGCGAATTTTTGCGCTTGCTTGGCAGTATCTATATCCGGCTCAGTGACTAATTCCATTAAAGGAATTCCGGCGCGGTTGCAATCAACCAAAGAATAATCTGTTCCCTTGCTGTGGATCAGCCGGCCGGTGTCTTCTTCCATATGGACTCTATTTATTCTGACTTTCTTTTCCAGATGTCTTTTCGGGTCGTTTTCTTTTTTGCCGAAGATTTCCAAATAGCCATTTTTGCATAAGGGCAGATCGTATTGCGATATTTGGTATCCTTTGGGAAGGTCTGGATAAAAATAGTGTTTTCTGTCAAATTTAGAATGTTTTGGAACATGGCAATGTAATGCCAATCCTATTTTTAACAGTTTATGAATAGCTTCTTTGTTTATTACCGGCAGAGTTCCGGGATGGCCCAAGCAAATTGGGCAAACATTGATATTCGGCTGCTGTTCTTCAAAATTATTCGGGCAAGAACAAAACATCTTGCTTTTTGTTTTCAACTCAACATGTATTTCCAGGCCAATTGTCGGTTTATAGAACATAGTGTTATTTTTTTATTTCTTTGATAATTTCTACTCCGGAACTTGTTCCGATAATATTGGCTCCGGCTTTGACCATCATTTTTACATCATCTAAAGTTTTAACTTTTCCTGAAGCTTTAATTAAAAGTCCCGGAGCTGATTTCTTCATTAGTTTTAAATGATAGGCTTTTTCTTCCAATTGCCGATGTTCCAAAGGATCTTTGACAGTAGCGGTCTTAACGCAGATTGCCTTGGCAGCTTTGACAAGCTCAGAAGCTTTTTTAATTTCATTATCAGTTAAAAACCCGCTGCCAATTATTACTTTAGTGGGAAGAATTTTGCAAATTTGTTTTAAGTCTTTTAAAACCTTGCTGTATCTTTCGTATTTTAAATCAATAATATTCATTACAATATCCAATTCACTCGCCCCGTCATTCTTAGCTTTTTTGCAAGCCCTTATTCTTTCACCGGAAGAGCTTAATCCCATGGGAGGATCAATCAAAACTACGATCTTAACATCAGTTTCTCTCAGTTCTTTCTTTGCTGTTTTTACCCATTGAGGATTAATACAAACGCTGCGAAAACTATGTTTTTTTGCCTCATCGCAGGTTTTTTTGATATCTTTGGCAGTGGCCTTCGGTTCTATATTAGTGTGGTCTATAATTGTGGCGATATTCATAATTTTTTTATTTATAATTTTAATTATTTCCGTGGAGATTTTTTTTATTGACTGTTCTCCGTTTATAATATAGATATTTTTAAACCTATTGGTCAAGATAGCATAATTTTGCCAAACTTTTTCCATTTTTTTCTCTTTTTCAAAGATTCTTTTCTTTGTTCCCCTGCAGTCAATTCTTTTCAGACATACGCTTGGTTTTGTTTTCAAGAAAAAAACCAAATCCGGGAACAAAAATTTATCATTCAATTTTATAAGCCAATCCATATTTAGATCAAGTCCGCCAAACGCGAAAGTGGAAAAAAAATAGCGGTCGGAAATTACTATTTTTCCTTCTTTTAAAGCCGGGATTACTAAGTTTTCCAAATTAGCTTTGCGGTCCTCACAAAAAAGCTTTTGCAGTTTTCCCGGAGAAGTATGGCGTTTTTTGCTTAAAATATCTCTGGCTTCCCTTCCGGCCGCAGAGTTGAGGGTCGGTTCCTTAGTCGTTGTGACGGTTACCCCTTTTTTTATTAGAAAATTCTTTAACAATTCAATTTGAGTGGTTTTCCCGCAACCGTTCAGACCGTCAATCACTATAAACTTTCCCGGATAAAAATTATCTTCCATTATTTAATACTATCACATTAGCAAAAAATTAAAAACAGTATTTTATTTTTTGGAAGTTTCTTCGCAGCCAGGTTGCCTTCTTTCTCATTTTATCAGGATTCTTCTTATCTAATAGCGTTTCTTTCATTAGCTTGGCGATTTGTTTCATCTCGTTTTCTTTCATCCCGTAGCGTGTCATTTCTTGCACTCCAATGCGGATGCCGCTGGGATCTTTTGGATTGGCTCCGTCCCAAGGAAGAATGTTTTTATTGAGAATAATATTTACGTTTTCCAGTTCCTTGGCTACTATGTCTCCTCCTCCTTGTTTGCTGACATCAACTGCTATCTGGTGGCTTGCGGTAAATCCCTTTCTCTTGCCTAAAACATCAAAGCCGTAATCATATAGCTCTTCGGCTAATTTCTTTGCGTTTTTTAGAATTTGCGCGACATAATCTTTGCCGAATTTTTGCATTTCCAACAAAGTTAAATAAAGGGCGGGAATTCTGTGGAGATGGTGGTTGGACAATACCCCGGGAAAAACTTTCCAACGGATCTTCTTTTGCAGTTCTTCGTCAATATTACCCAAAATTATTCCTCCTTGCGGTCCGGGAAAAGTTTTATGGCTGGAAGATGTGATGATATCCGCTCCTTCTGCCAAAGGGTTTTGGAAAAAGCCGGCTGTAATCAAGCCAAAAACATGAGCGGCATCGTATATAAGGAGGGCTCCCACTCTTTGGCACATCTCTTTTATTTCTCTTACTGGCTGGGGAAATAGAATAACTGAACCGCCTAAAACCACAAACTTGGGCCTTATTTCCATTATTTGCTGTTCTACTTTGTTTAAATCAAGAGCCAGCTCTTGCTGGTCAAAGGCTAGATGGAAAACTTGCAAGCCCAAAAGTCCGGCCGCTCCCGGTTCTTCATGTGATACATGCGAGCCTCCCTGAATTCCCAGAGTTAAGATCTTATCTCCTCTATCGCTTAAAGCCGCGAAAACAGCCAAGTTGGCCGATGTCCCGGAAATAGGACGGATGTCCACAAAGTTTGCCTGAAAATGGCTGGCAAAAGATTTGCTCACTTCATCTTCAATCAAATCAACATACTTCAGCCCTTGATAATATCTTTTAAAAGGCAATCCTTCAGCATAGCGATGCATTAAGTCAGTCACATATAGCTTTTGGGCAAAGTCTGACATTGCGTTTTCAGAAGCGATCAAGTTCAGGCAGTTTTTGCGCCAATCTTGATGTTTCTTAAGCAGAGTTAATACGTTTTCCATAAATTTATCCTTCCCACTTTGCCCAATGAGCACAATATGCTTCTTGGGCTTGAATGGCTTTTTCTTTATTAAATTCTGAAATATTTATTCCTTTTCTCAGTTCTTTGGTTGTTGGAATAAAAATTTCGGATTGGTTGTTTTTAAATAAGCAGGGAGGATAAATGCGGCTTTGTTCTCCGGCTCTTACTCCGGTTACTCCGCTTTCCGGACAAGTTCCTCTGATAAAGCCACGGCAGCCAATGTGTCCGGCCATGGCCGGGAAATGTTGGTTTAATAAGAAATAGAGTTGGGCAGTCAGACAGCGGAATTCCGGGCTGGTTCTAACACAAAGGCGCAAAGAAAGAAGATTCAACAGAGACCTTAAGTTTATAGTAATATGATAAATGCCGACTGCTTGGCAAAAAGGCAGAGTATAGCGCGCTGATTCTCGAGGAATTTTCGCTTCTATCAATTTTTCATAAGATTCGATTGTTTGTAAAACTCCTTTTCTGAACTCTTGCCTTTGCGGATGGTCTTTGTTTAATTTCAACAAATGCCAGGGCATAATTATTTCATAAGACGCTTCTTCTTTATCCATTCCTTGATCAGCTTTAATATATCTGGTTGAATATCCGGTATGGCTCATCATTCTGTGTTCCAGTAGCTCAGGCGCATTGCCCTTAGTCATTTTAAGGTCAAATTTAATAGAGATATGCTCTAAAGTCGAGCCATAATCATTATCAACTATCATTTGGAAAATAAAATCATCGGGCACTTGCGGAGGAATGCCGCTCACTCTTCCTGAATAAACTACTTCTTTCCAAGCGTCTTTCCCTTTGATCACTTCGAAGTTCCAAATTTTTGGTTTTACTATTATTACTTTCATAATTATTTTTAGACAAAAAAAGAGGCAAGTTAATCCTCCCCTTTTATGATTCAATTGTCAAACAATATTTATTCTTTATTTTGGTCTTTTCCGTATTGGTATTTATCGTCCAAAACATCTTTTTCCTGCCAGTCTTTCACCCAATCCTCAACATTAAATATCTTATAATCCCCGTCCTTAGTTGAACAAATAACTCTGTTCAATCCGGCGTTGATAATCATTTTCTTACAGATATAGCAAGGAAAAGAATTAGCTGCTTCTCCTTCTTCCTTTTCTCCGCAGATATACATATCTCCTCCCAATAAACTCACTCCGGCGCGGGCTGAATTGATAATGGCATTCTGTTCTGCGTGACAGCTTCGGCAAATTTCATATTTCTCTCCATGAGGGATTTTCAACTGGTCTCGCAAACAAGCTCCTCTTTCCAGGCAATCCTTGGTCTTGCGTGGAGC
The DNA here is from genome assembly GCA_023137175.1 of Candidatus Parcubacteria bacterium. Taxonomy (GTDB): domain Bacteria; phylum Patescibacteriota; class Minisyncoccia; order Minisyncoccales; family JAGLPU01; genus JAGLPU01. The sequence continues at coordinate 27,191 of JAGLPU010000023.1, forward strand.
TCCATTATAGCCTGTAGCGATAATTTGATCACCGCAAACAATAATGGCTCCGATTTTGATTCTGAAACAAGTTGCCCTTTGGGCAACTTCTTTAGTGATGTTTAAATAGTATTGGTCTTTTGAGGGTCTCATTTATTTTTCAATTTCCAGTCCCATGTTTTTAGCGGTTCCCCCGACTGTTTTCATTGCTTGCTCAATGTCATCAGTGTTAAGGTCGGGCATTTTCTTTTCAGCAACTTCTTTAAGCTGGCTTTTGCTGATCTTGCCAACTTTAGTCTTATTTGGCTTTCCAGAGCCTTTTTCAATACCAACAGCCTTTTTTAAAAGCTGGGACACTAAGGGCTGTTTTACTATAAAGTCATAACTTCTGTCTTCATAGATAGTAATTTCAGCAGGAATTTTAAATCCCATCTTTTCTTTGGTGGCGTCATTGAATTTTTGGCAAAATTCGGCAATATTCAAGCCATGTTGAGCCAAAGCCGGTCCTACAGGAGGAGCCGGGTTAGCTTTTCCAGCCGGAATTTGTAGTTTAACAATAGCTTTGATCTTCTTAGGCATACTTATATCTTTTTTATTTGTAGAGAATCTAACTCAACCGGAGTATCTCTGCCAAACATATTAATTAAAACTTTTATTCTTCCCTTGTCTCTGTCTATTTCGGAAACCTTGCCGGAATAATCCTTAAAAGTACCGTCAATAATTTTTATTGCGTCATCTATGTCAACATCAATCTTGTACTGAGGCTCTTCTATGTTCATTCTTTTCTTTAAAGTCGCAATTTCATTAGAAGAGACTGGCACTGGCGTGATGCCGGCGCCGACAAATCCGGTTACATTAGGAGTATTGCGAACCACATACCAAGAATCGTCTGTTACGATCATTTCTACCAGAACATATCCGGGATAAATCTTTTCTTCAACGGTTTTCCTTTTGCCGTTTTTAATTTTAATCTTTTTTTCTTTGGGAACGATAACATCAAATATCTTGTCTTCCATGCTTAAAGATTCAATCCGCTGTTTAAGATTCTTGGCAACCGCTTCCTCATACCCTGAGTAAGTGTGCAGAACATACCACCTTTTTTCTTGTTGGATTTGTTGTTTGGGCATATTATAGTAATTTTTTAACAATGTTTGAAAATAGATAATCAAGCGTACCCAAAAGCGCGGCTACCGCCGTTGACATTCCTACCACAATTAAAGTGTACTTAATTGTTTCATCTTTGGTAGGCCAATTAACTTTTTTCATTTCTAATCTTACTTCTTTCAAAAAAGCAGTAGTTTTGTTTAGAAAATTCATACTAGTAAAAGCTAGAATAATATAGTTTTATGCTATCAAAATAGAGCTATGGTGTCAACAATAAATTTGGCTCATATTTTTTACGAGCCAAATTAGTTTTTTTATTCTTGATATTGTTTATTTCTATTCGCAAGCACGCCCGATATTTGCGCAGGCTGGACTTTGATAATCCGTGATGTTCACCGATGAATCACTTGTAAACCAATTCTTATATGTAGTCTCATCTATAAGCAGAGATATGCCAGCAGTCTGGGCATCTTTGGTATTTTGATTGTAGGGATCATCGCCATGGGAAAGATATCTATTTTCTGTGATAAAGTAAGCAAGCTCATGTCCGCAGATCCAAACTGGTTGAACCGGAATATTAACCGATCGCAATGTAGCGCTTAAAAAACCGACACTTCCATGACACCCAGCAGTCCAATGCTGTGTGCCATATTCGGGATTATTGCGATCAACAGTGCCATTTACGATTTTCGAAAGTGGCGAAAAACCGCGGTATTGCCAGACAGCATCATAATTGCCGTAACTCTGGTTGCCAAAAAAGTGCGACATATTCAATCTCATCCAATCAAGAACACTGCCAATCGTATCCAACTTACTTAAATTGGTCAGATGAGCAGACTCCATGAAGCCATAGGTCCACATTGCCGGAGCAAATGCAGTTTCTGGCAGATTGCTGGAGCGCAGAAGAGGAACTCTATTATAATAGGTGCCCATAGTATATTGATCTCCGTTATATATGTTCCAAGCCATTGTTGAACTGTCAAACAAGTATCGTAAAGCTTCGTCAGAATAAGTTGTTATAGTCCAGGGCACTTGTTCGGCGATTTCAATAGCTAAAGAAAATCCAATGTTATCAATGTAAAGCTTCCACATATAGGCAGAACTGACATGTTGTGACACTGAAACTGAATCATTATTGATGTTGGCTTGTAAATTTGTGGGCTGATCCGTTAGGCCATTATAATCAACAGGTACAGCTGGTGCTCCGTTAGTCAACCAGTCGTAGGCGGCAACATACGCCTGTTCTAGGTCGTTCTTTTGGCTTTGAGTCCAGTCTATCCAAGCAACCTTATCACTTTCTGTAGGTGCGACATAGACATTAGTCCTGTCGGCAGGCTGATTTTGCCATTTAATTGAGTTCGCAATATTAGAATGTGTCAAAAGCCAAGCATTCAGATTGGATGTTGGTAGATTTTCGCTTGGAGCAGCATGCTCAACAATATTGAAATAGTCATTGGATTCGTCAGTAATCCCCCCAGTTCCGGCTTTTCCTGCCATTTCGTGAATCCAGATTTTAAAACAAGGGGAATGAGTGCTGCTTAATCCAATTTCGTCAGGTATGACCCAAGAATATTTACCAAAAGAGGCAGAAACTTCAAGAGCTATTTCTTGATAGCTGCGACCAGCTCTATCATCTACAAGAAAAATATTGATTTTATCCACCTCGGGTGCACTCCAAGTAATATCATATGTCTGTCCTGCTATCCACTTTTCTCCTCCATTAGGAGAAAGAACAGTAAGAGATTTTTCCTGTTTTTCTTCACAAACATCCATTCTGGCAATCTGTCCGTATTTTGCGCCTACATCATGGGCGCAATAACCAGTGATACAGTCAGAGTTAGTATCGCAATCTCCTTCGCCAGCGATGCACTGACAGCCAGGAGAACAATACTCCCAATTCCACAAAGGAGTGGTGTGGCAAGTTGGCGTTATTGGCGTTACGGGAGGCAAAGGTACTACCGCTCCACAGCCGTAAATTTTGTTTAGTTTGTCTCTAGTAGTGCCTCCAACATATCCGGTTCCGTGCTTTAAACCCCAGGAAGATAAAATTTCAGAAGCGTATTTTTCTTGAAACCCGACTACGGATGAAGCCATTCTTTCATCAAATACAGCAGAAAAATTGCTACTATGTTCAGTCAAAGAAAATCCTTCTTTTGCCAGCGCATTTTCTAGCGCCTGCACATCATTGCCACTATCACCGATTCTTAAATTTTTATTAAAATCGTGGCACCAAGCTGCCGGTTGATCTGAAACTCCAGCTAGTTGCTGTTGAAGTTGAGCAATTTGAGCTTGCAGCTGCTGAAT
>JAGLPU010000024.1 GCA_023137175.1 Candidatus Parcubacteria bacterium
TCGGAATAAGACAGAGCTCCTTTGATAATTTTTTCTTCGTCAGCGTCAATATCGCTCTCTTTTAAATTTTCATGGTCTTCAATTAATTTCCCTATTTCCTGTTTTGAATAAACCGTAGGCATTTCATTTCCTAAAGCCTTATCAAGCAAAAGGGACAAAGGCCAGCAGACAGGCCAGAAAATAATTATAAATAATTTTACCAGCCCAGTAAATTTTGCTCCTAAGATTAAAGAATAGCGATAAAATATCGCCTGTGGCATAATCTCGCCAAAAATCACGATTAAAACCGTGGCAATTGCAACAGCCACAGCTCCTGTTGTGATTGAACCTAAAAAGACTGACAAAATAGCGTTAACAGCAACATTGCCGATTAGCAAAGTACAAAGCAATAAATTCCCGCGCTTTCGCAGCTTATATATTTTTTTGGCCCGCGCATCACCAAGCTTGGCCTTTCTTTTCAAATCATCTTTATTCAAACTGAAAAAAGCCAAAGTTAAACCAGAGAAAATAGCGGAAAAGAATATTAAAATAATAATAATTAAATAGTCCATTGAAATTTTGTTTTATTAAATTTCAGATTGAAAGCGTCAATTATATAATCTTCTTTTAAAAACTTTAAACTGTGTTAATTGTATCATTTTGGAACGATAAACAAAACAATCTTGTTATGGTTTTAGTTTCTAAAGCTTGTTATTGGCGCGGGTATGCGGCCTTTGCGCCAAATAAACTGGTCGGACCGTTCTTTATGCACCGGTATGATATAGGCTCCGCCCAAAAGGCCTCCCCAAGAAACATGTTCGCCAGCCTTTTTGCCTGGAACAGGAATAATACGCACAGCTGTTGTTTTGTGGTTCATCATTCCGATAGCCATTTCGTCGGCGATAATAGCTGCTATTGTTGTTGTCCTGACGGAACCGGGAATAGCCACCATATCCAGCCCCACCGAACAAATGGCTGTCAGAGCTTCCAGCTTGTCTAAAGTCAAACATTTCTGCTTTACTGCCTTGGAAAGGAATTGATCTTCGCTCACCGGAATAAAAGCTCCTGATAAGCCGCCAACATTGGCCGAAGCCATAATTCCGCCCTTTTTAACCGCATCTGTTAAAAGAGCCAAAGCGGCAGTAGTGCCATGAGTGCCCACTGTTTCCAAACCGATAAGCTCTAAAATCTCTCCCACACTGTCGCCCACTTGAGTAGTTGGAGCCAAGCTTAAATCAACGCTGCCAAATTTAACTCCTAGTTCTTTGGCTACTTGTTTGCCAATCAATTCTCCGGCTCGGGTAATTTTAAAAGTGGTTTTTTTAATCTCATTAGCCAATCCATCAAGCGACAAATCCTGAGGAAGATCCTGAACAGTATGACGCACCACTCCGGGACCGCTAATGCCTACATTAATTACCGTGTCTTGACAGGTTATCCCGTGGAATCCTCCCGCCATAAACGGATTGTCATTGACCGCATTGCAGAATACCACCAGTTTGGCGCAACCAATGGCCTTTTTAGATGATTTGGCAGTTTCATGGATAATATGTCCCATCCGGGCAATAATATCCATATTGATCCCAGCTTTAGAAGAAGCTACACTCACAAAAGCGCAAACTCTTTCCGTTTTACTTAATACCTTTGGCAATGATTCAATAATTATTTTATCGGCATAAGTAGCTCCATTTTCCACTAAAGCTCCATAACCGCCGATGAAATCAATATTCAAACGGCTGACTAAATTATCTAAATTCTGAGCATACTTTAAAGAGATGGCCAAATCTTTTTCTTTATCATTGAGAAATAAGTTTGCTAAAACCAGGGATGCCGGAGTAACGGTCAAGCGTTTGTTAGTGACAACCACTCCGTATTCATCCTGAATTTTTTGAGCTTTGCTGACCAAATCTTTTGCCACTCCTAAAATCTTTTTCTCCACTCGCTGATTTGTTTCAGTTATTGAATTACCAATACAGCTCAACAAATCAATCCCGAGGGTAACTGTGCGGATATCAAATTTATCCCGCTGGCTCATGTGGATCGTATTATAGACATCAGTTAAAGAAGGGCTGCTCATATTTTATTTATAGCCGTAAATATTTCTTGGTTATAGAGATTGATTTCCACACCAATCTTCTTTCCTAATTTTTTTAACTCTCGGGACAATTGCTCAAAAGAAAGAGACGAATCGGCCATATCAACCGTCATAATCATAAAAAAATTGCCACTGATAATGGCCTGCTTGATTTCTTCAATATTTATCCCTTGTTTCCATAAAAGATTGCTTATTTGAGCAACAATACCTTTAGTATCTTTACCGATTACGGTTATAACCGGAAAATCATTTTTTGTTAATGGCTTTTTCATAAATTGGCGGAGAGGCAGGGATTCGAACCCTGGGTACCCGTTAAGATACAATAGTTTTCAAGACTATCCCTTTAAACCACTCAGGCACCTCTCCAAAAATATTTAATACGGTGTTAATGTTCCCAACTTTACTTACGATTAAACCAATAATCCGTAAATTACGCAAGTTATATAAAAAGTTCTGATTGGTTTGAGATTCCGGCACTCACGATTAAAGTTTGTTGAATCAATTGGTCGTATGATCTTTCTAGATCTTTCTTGTTGGTAAAACATTAATATACTTTATTTGAATTTTTTGCCAAAGATCATCTGCAAACTTTTTGACTGATCTAATTTTTATTAGATTATAAGATTCTTTAGCACTCTCCAAAACAGAAAATAACGCTGCCTCTTCTTGAGTAATATTTTCTCTCAAAGCTGTTTTCTTGTCATCCGCAATATCTTTTTCATTGATCTTTCTTAAATGTAAAAGTTTATCAAAACCGCTTGATGTGAGCTGAGTTAAAATATCGCATTCATAAAGCATTTGCCCAACTATCGTCGCAGGCTTAGGATATTTAAAATCATCTCCATATTTCTTTTTAGCCATTCTCGCAGGATATCCCTCTTCTCCCATGTGCCTAATAATAGCCATCCTCACGCTTTGCGCCAATAATGAACTTTTTCCTATTTTCAAAAGCATTTCTTCGGCTATCTCCCCTCCTTTTTCTCCATGAAGCTCAAAATTCTCAAGCCCTTTAGCAACATCGTGTAAAATAGCAGACAAAATTACAATCTCTTTTTCTCTCTTCTTAAAATTCCCTTCGCTAGAGAACTTAATAACAAAATCTTTGACTTGCTTATTATGAATAACAAAATGTTCAAGTATTTTTTTGGAAACACCTTGAACCTTATAGAAATCTTCAACCATTTTTTCTAACAACGCCCAGTCTTTTTCGTTAGTCTCCATTTCTCCTGTTAAAAACGGTTCGTTAAAATCAATATTGTTTTTCCCTACTTTTCTTTTTATCATTTTATGCGGGCTACCTCGTGCTGGAACCACGATTCTTCAAGCCCAGTAAGGTTACTTTAAGCTTTTTTAGTTAAAAAGTCAAAAGACCCTCGTGCGCCTTATATTCTGAAAAAGTGACAAAAGTGATACATATTCCGCTTTAAAAATTACATATTAAGCGCAAAATCCTTGAATGCGTTACCATACAGCAAAGAACCGTCTACTTGCACAAGGAAAAAACCATCATGTGAACTACGCAGCCTTAATAATATAAAACGAGTATCCATAGAAATTTTCATATTTTTCAAAGAATTTCATTTCCATCTCAGTCTCATTAATAACAGTTTGCATAACGCTATCCTTCGAACCCTTTAAGGATATTATATTTTCTCGAAGTGGCTCGTAATAATTGACCCACCACGCCTTTGAAGATAAGCGATGAATCTCTAAAAGTTCAAAACCGGATGATCGTATAATTTCTGAGTTTTCTGATTCAGTTTTGATATCAGGATAAGCATTATTCATATAAGTTAATACTGATTCTGGTCTTTTATTTGTAAAATAGCTCATCTCAGAAATAACGGCGATACCATTAGTTGCCATCAATGGTCGCCATTTTCTCAAAGCACCTTCAAAGGTTATGATATAAGCGGCGCCTTCAGACCACAGAAGGTCGATACTTCCATGTTCCCAATCAAGGCTTCTCATGTCACATTTGATAGTTTCTATGAAATTTTCAAGACCTTGTTGCTTTGCTCGTTTTTCAAGTTCAGTAAGAAATTCTTGTGAGAAGTCTACTGCTCGAATTTTTGTCCTAAATTTGTCCGCTAATAATAGAGCTCCTGCACCAGCTCCACACCCTATGTCCGCAATACGTGGATTTGGGGGTAGCAACTCTGTAATTTGAGAGATTATCTGATTCGAAAGATCTTTATCACCGGGACCTTGTCTTTCAAGACCACGGTGCAATTTGATAAGAGCCTGAATATACTTTTTTTGTTCTTCCATAAAATATCTTTTTACCTCGTGCTAGCACGAATTGGCGGGCTACCTCGTGCTGGAACCACGGTTTTTCAAGCCCAGTAAGGTTACTTTAAGCTTTTTTTGTTAAAAAGTCAAAGGATCCTCGTGCACCTTATATTTTTAAAAAAGTGACAAAAGTGACACAAAAACCTTTTGTAAAATTACATTAATTTGTAACTTTATTTTTACTTTTTAGAAAACCTAATAATTTTTTCTCTTGATTTCTTTCCTTTCATATTATTGTCTTAATTTAAGAATCTTTCTTATATTTAAAGGATACATTTTCTAATACTCCTTCCTTTATCGCCTTAACAGCATCATAGGCATTATACCCATATACAGGCCATAGTTGTCCCATGTTTACATACCAATAATTTTGTTTATCATTATTTATATCTATAAAGAAGATTGTTTCGAACGGAAAATCCTTTAACTTTTTGTCTTTACAAACTTTTTTTAAATTAATAATCTTATGCCCGTCAAAAAAAATCACAAGTGCTGATGTCATTTTGGGATATTTGTTTTTTATTTTAGCAATATAATCAATCAATCCATTGGTATTTTTTTTATTTTGAAATTTACCAAATCTCTTTACTTGAAAAGTCCAAGCAAAAATTTTGTTCCTTGTTTTATTATACGAAAGAATGGGAGATATACAAAAATCAACGGGGGTATCTTTGTCTGCACCTTTTTCAAAAAAATCTTTACAGCTTTTAGTGTCTGCCAGCTTATATTTAATATCATTATCTAATTCTCTTGTTTTAAAACCAATCATACACTCTGTATTTTGAATCTCCTCGAAAAGAATTTTAATCAACAAGGCACACACCAATTCATAATTACTACCCGTGATTAAATCTTTTAATTGAAATGTATCCCTGATATGTTGCCTCAATACTGATTCTTCTACGTAACAATATCTAGCCATATAATTTTGTTATATAATATAAAATTAAAATCATTTTATTTATCTTTCTCTTCTGTAAATCTTAAATAATTCATAACCTTATAACCTTTTAAATGCTTAAACGGATCAACAAATTTATACCACGGCTCTGAATGGAACCACTCTTTTCCGTCTTCCGCAACTTCTTTCACCATGTGAGATTCAGTCAGTTTTTTCGGTGGCAATATATCCTTATTATCTTTAATTAAAAAGAGATACGCATGTGGTTTTCCTGAGGAGCTAGGAATAATACGAGGTCTTAAAATACCTTCTTTAATAAACCGCTTCATAGTTTGTTGATTTATATTAAACCGACTCTCTAAATCGTATTTTGAATACCAACTATTTTCATTTTTAGCCGGAAAAGCAGGGATAATTTTTTTATCTATGGCTTTTTGGCAAACCAAACACTTGATGCCCCATTTATCATACCAAGTTTCTTCATTTGAGATAGAATCTCTACAAATAAAACAAGTATAGCCGACCCCCTCTAAATGAAACCCCTTGGGATTATCTGCTAATTTTAGTTTCCGCTTGTGTTCTACGACTGCTTGATCATAGATAAGTTCAGTAAAGCGTGTTAAATTATACGCCTCTTCCTGCGCATCTTTCCAAGAAATTTCTTTTTTATACTTTCCCTTGTAAATTTTCTGAAACTCTTTAATTGGTTTGTCGGATTCCATATATTTACCT
>JAGLPU010000025.1 GCA_023137175.1 Candidatus Parcubacteria bacterium
TGTAAGTATGTATTATAGCTTAATAAATGTTTTTGTAAAGACTCTACTTGCTTTTTTATCTGCTTGGCCGATTCTTCGATCTGCAAAGCCTTTAATCCTTGCAACACTGTTTGCAGATAAGCGTAGAATGAAGTCGGTGAAACTATTATAACATGCTTTTCCTTAAAGGCATATTCTATCAGATCAACGGTATTGCTTTTTATTCCTCCCACTTGATTGACCAACAGATCGTAATAAACTCCTTCGGAAGGAATAAACATAAAGGCAAAATCCATTGTTCCTTCTTCCGGCCTGATGTATTTTGATGTTTCTTCAATTCTGGTTTTTAAATCCTGCTTAAAAACTTTTTCCAGTTCCAGCCTCCTGCTCGGTTCTTTTTCTTCCAGTATCTTATTATAATTCTCCAAAGAGAATTTGGAATCAACAGGAATGATCTTGTCTTTAACAAAAATGGCGGCGTCTACGATCTCTCCATTTTTAAACTGATATTGCGTTTTGTACTGGCTGGGCTGGAAAATATTCTTTAACAGGGTTTCTAAAAAGTATTCTCCTAATATTCCTCTTTGCTTGGGATTAGCCAAAATATCCGTCAGTTTTCCCAGCTGGTCCTTTACGCCCAGAACATTCTGATTGTCAGAATGGATCTTTTCCAGATTAACAGTCACATCCCTTATTATCTTGCTGCTTTCTTTTAATTGGTTTTCCAGCGACTCCCTATTTTTTTCTCCTGAATTTCTTATCTCTTCTTGAATTCCTTTCAGGTCTTGTTTGATCAGACCAAGAGCGGCATCTTCTTTCAATCCTTTGATCTCTTTTTTAACCAAATAAATCACTCCGGCTGATATACAAAAAATTATGAGGATGAGAAAAATATCGTCCATTATGTAAAAATATTAGCATTTTTATTGCTTTTCGTCAAAGAGATTAAGCTAAGTCCTTTTTAGCGATAAAGTGCCACTTGGTTGCTTCTATAAGGATTACATTTAGCAGAGCTAGCACTAAAAGAAGTTGCCAGTCAAAGAAATTCAAAGGAACAGTTTGTAAGAGTGTTTGTAAGACAGGAAGATATAAGGCGGCGATAAGAGCCATAAATCCAAAAACCCAACTTAAGATCAAGAATTTATTGGATAATAGATCAGTATGCCATAAATTTTTTCTTAAGCTTTTACAGGAAAAAAGATAGAAGAACGAATCAATGGTTAAACCGGCGAAAATAATAGATCTGATATGCTCAATTTCGTATCCGGAATATTCATGGAGCCAGAAGAACAGCGCTAAAAGCAAAGCATCGGCAATAAGACTAATAATAAAAATTAGAGTTTTCATTTCTTTAGTCAACAGAGGGATATCATGTCCTTGAGGCTTTCGGCGCATTAAATCTTTTTCTTTCGGCTCAAAAGCCAAAGAGAGTCCCAACGGACCGCCTTCAATTAAATTTATCCATAAAATTTGAGCAGCTAAAACAGGGAGAGGCAGTCCCAAAACAAGAGCCGCTCCAATTAAAACTATTTCCGTAAAGCTGCCGGAGAGAAGATAAGTTATCACTTTCCTTGTATTGTCTATAATAGCTCTTCCCTCTTCAACTGCCGCCACAATAACATTAAAAGAATTTGACAGCAGAATTAGATCAGATGTCTCTTTAGCCACATCAGTCCCTGAACCAAGCGCAATGCCAATGTCAGCTTTTTTAAGCGCTGGAGCGTCATTTATGCCGTCTCCGGTCATTGCCACGACTTCTCCCTTCTCCTGCCACGCCTTAATGATCTTTATTTTATGGCGCGGCTCAACTCGGGCATAAATTTCAATATTGCTTACTCTCTTCGCAAACTCTTCATCGGACAATTCGTCCAGCTCTTCTCCTTCAATAATGTTTTCTTCTTTGATCCCAAAGTCCAACTGCTGGGCAATAGCCCTGGCAGTCAGCTTATGGTCTCCCGTAATAATGATCGGCCTCATTCCCGCTTCCCTGCAAATTTTAAGCGCTTCCTTGACTTCCGGCCTCAAAGGATCTGATAACTCTAATAAAGCGGTAAATTCCAGGTCAACAAGGTCTTTTTCGTCAATATCTGATTTTTTGGTTTTCTTAACGGCAAAAGCTAAAGTGCGAAAGCCTAAACTGGCTATTTTATCTATCTCTTTTGTCCAGATTTTTTTCTCTTTTTCATTTAGTTTAGAAAGCTGAAGAATCTTTTCCGGCGCTCCAACGACAAAAAGGAGGTTCTCTTTCGCTGAAGACCTAACCAAGGTGGCGGACATTCTTTTTTTATTATCAAAAGGAATTTCATCCAGCTCAGGCATTTTTTTGTTTAGTTCTTCTTTTTTGAACCCGGCTCGCAATCCGAAAGATAACAAGGCTCTGTCAGTTAATTGTCCTTTTAGTTTCCATTCTTGAGGAGAAGCTTCGGGATTTTCCACAAAAGCTTTGTTACATAAGGCGGCAATCTTAAAAATCAAATCTTTATCTTTAATCTTTTTCCCAAAAATTTTCTGGGGAGTAATAAAGTCCGTCACTCTTATCTTTCCCTGGGTTAGAGTGCCGGTTTTATCGGTGGCGATCACTGAAGTGCTTCCTAAAGTTTCCGCTGCCATAAGGTTTCTTACCAGTCCTTTCTTTTTTAAGATTCTTTGCATCCCCAGTGCCAGGATTACGGTCATGGCTACCGGCAAGCCTTCGGGAATGGCGGCTACGGCCACAGCTATGGCCGTGGTAAACATTTGTTTAAATCTTTCCATGGGCGCAAGTTCAGTCAAAGTAAACATTCCTTCTATAAAGATAAAGAAGCAGACAACAGCAATAATAATGCCGATTATTTTGCTAAAATGGGCCAGTTTCTTTTGTAAAGGAGTTTCTCTGTCTTCTGTCTTTCCCACTATTTCCGCTATCCTCCCTATTTCGGTTCGCGCGCCGGTGGAAACTGCCACTGCTTTAGCATATCCCTCTTCAATGATCGTTCCCATATAGACCATATTGTCTCTGTCAGCCAAGGGAACTTTATCATCTAAAACTCCGGTATGCTTTTGAGCGGACAGCCATTCTCCTGTTAAGGCCATTTCATTGATTTTTAGATTATGTGATTCTATTATTCTGCCATCTGCCGGAATTTTATCGCCTGAATTTAAAATAAAAACATCACCGTAAACAAGCTCCTTTGAGCTTATAACCTGAATTTTTCCGTTTCTGACAACTTGGGCATGCTGTTGAATGATCTTTTTCAGTTCTTTTAAAGTTTGAGAAGCCTTTTTCTCTTGAAAATATCCGACAATGCTGTTCAAAAAAACCGCGCTGAAAATAACAATAGCGTCTGTGTATTCTTTAAATATTAAAGTGGCAGAGCCGGCGATTAACAGAATATATATTAAAGGGCTTCTCAGCTGTTCTAAAAACATCCTTAAGCTTGATAAGGGTTTTTCTTCTTCTAGTTTATTCTTGCCGAATTCTTTTTGCCGCTTTTCTATTTCTTCTTTGCTTAATCCTTGTTCTGCGTCAGTCCTTAATATCTCCGTTATTTTAGTAGCGGACAAGCTATGCCAAAGTATTTTTTCCATTGTTCTATTTTAACTTTTACCATAAACAAAGACAAGCCGAGAAGCTTGCCTGAATGTGAAGATATTGTAACCCACGCGCGAACTTTTTTCAAAGAAAATTCCAATGTCTAATAATTGCCGCTGCGCGGCAACCCCACCCCAGCGTTTCCTCTGCCTCGCTCCGCTTCGGCATCAAA
>JAGLPU010000026.1 GCA_023137175.1 Candidatus Parcubacteria bacterium
CCGAAATGTGCGTTAACTAACTAATAGTTCAAATCAAGAAGTTTAATCAATTATTCCTCCGCCTAAAACTTCGCTGCCGGAATAAAAAACAATTGACTGGCCTTTGGTTATTGCTTTTTGTGCTTTAATAAAAACAACTTTTTTTTGATTAACTACGCAAGAACAGAGCTTGCTTCTGTATCTTATTCTCGCCTTGCACTTTAAGGGCATTTTCGGTATTTTAGAGAGCCAGCTGACATTTTTGATTGTCAGTTCGTTTTTCTTTAATTCTTGTTCTTTTTTAGTGACAATTAAACGGTTTTTTCTTAAATTCTTGGCTAAAACATAATAAGGGCCTCCGGAAAGTCCGATCATTTTGCGCTGGCCAATAGTATAAGAAGCCAGGCCTTTATGTTGACCGATTATCTTATTCTCGCTATCAACTATATCACCTGGTTTTTGTGAAAGATACTTTTTAAGAAAATCACTAATGCTGTTCGGAATAAAACAAATTTCCTGAGATTCTGATCTTATCAATTTTAAGAGTCCAAACTTTTTGGCCATTTTTTTTACCTCAGCCTTGGTATGGTTCTGTAAAGGAAACAAGATACGCTTTAATTGTTTTTGCTTGAGAGCCCATAGAAAATATGACTGATCTTTCGCCTTATCTCTTGCCGTGAACAGCCTGCAGCCGTGTTTAATGGCTGTATAATGGCCGGTGGCAAGATAATCGGCTTTCATATTATCTATTATCCCAAACTTTATTTCTTTATTGCAGACAACGCAAGGATTAGGAGTGTTCCCTTTCTTTAGCTCCGCGATAAAAGAATCAATAACTTTGTTTTTAAATTCTTTGCGCAAATCAATAACTGAAAAAGGTATTTTTAAAAAAGCAGCGATTTTTTTAGCCGCTTTTGCGCTAGCCGAGTCATTTGTCAAATTTAAATAGACAGCGTTCACTTGAAAACCTTTCTCTATGAGCAAAGCTGCGGCAACCGCAGAATCAACTCCGCCCGACATGGCTATTGTCGCTTTTTTTTTCATCATTTTAACACAATTCCGTGTTTAGCTGCTCCTTCGGCGTAAAGCTGCTCAATTTCAGCGCTAGCTAAAGCTTTTTCATAAATTCGCACTTCATCAATAATGCCTTTGAAATAATTGCTATTATTGCCATCTAAACTCCTTCCAATATTTAAAGAAGTAGAATCGGATATTAATGTGGCTGCAAATGTTCTTTGTGCTTTTGTTTCGCTATTAATATATGTTTTGCAGGTACTCCCATCATTTGTAAGCACCACATGGCTCCATTCGTTCATTGGTATTAGATAAGCATTGGGACAATTATCGTTTGTGCTGGCCGTGGTGTGAAATCTATGATGAACATATCCTCCATCAGGATCGTTAGATTGGCCTAGCCAAAAATTATAATTCCTTCCGGCTTTACCGACAACTCCTGTCCAATAATCATTGTCAACTTCCGGTTTTATCCAAACTTCAACCGTATAAGCAAGGGCCGCTTTCGTTAGGATGGATGAAACAGGAACAACAATATTGTCGCCAGTTCCGTTAAATTTCAAAGCCTTGCCAAATATTCCATCGTCCTCAGATGGAGCGCCGTTAATAGTCCCATTGTTGTCATAACCGCTGCTATCTATGGCCGTGCCATCATCAAATCTCCATTCTCCTACTAATTTATCTCCTAAACTTACTCTAACGGTATGTGAAAACTGCTGAGCCTTGGCAATGTCTGCCTGATCTTTCGCCCCTCCCAAACTAGCTAAAACAATACTGCCAAGCAGTCCGATAATGGAAATAACCACTAAAAGCTCAATTAAGGTGAAAGAGTTTTCAAGCTTCATACGGTTCTAATGATTCTTGTAAATTCTGTTGGTTTTAAGGAAGCTCCTCCTATTAATAATCCTTGAAATTTTGCTTCTTCGATAAATTCTTTGGCGTTTTTACTGTTAACGCTCCCCCCATAAAGAAAACGCATATTTTCAGAGATTGGACGGGAATATTTTTGGGAGATGATTTTCTGCAAGAGAATTCCGATAGTCTGGGCTTCAGTCGTGGGACAAGCATTTCCAGTCCCAATTGCCCATATTGGTTCATAAGCAACACATAAGCCGGACTCTTTAACTTTTTGTACGGAAACCGTTTTCAAAGCTGCCAGCACTTGTCTTTTTAAAACTTCTTTTGTTTTTCCTTGTTCTCTTTCCTTGGAAGTTTCTCCCACGCATAAAATAGGAGTCATTTTTTTCGCTATAACGCTCTTTATTTTCTTGTTAACTATTTCATCTGTTTCGTTAAAATATCCCCTCCTTTCAGAATGGCCGACAATAACATACTGGCATTTGCTCTCTTTGAGCATGGCTGGAGAAGTTTCTCCGGTAAAAGCGCCTGTGTCTTCATAAAACGTATTTTGTCCACCTAGTTTAATTTGTTTCTTGGCTAAACTAAAAAGATAAATGGCAGGAGGGCAAATCACGACTTCCTTTTCTTTGTTGAATTTCTTGGCTCCTTTTTCAATAGCATTAAAAATCCGCTTGGCTTCAGATAAGCTTATGGGATTCATTTTCCAGTTGGCGATAATAAGTGTTTTCATATTGATATTGTTATTAAAGTGACTATTATACCGGCGATGATAACGCCTAATGAGACTAATGGGAAAGCTTTTTTAAAAGGAATCCCGAAGACAAAAGCGCAAAGCGAACCGGTCCATGCTCCGGTGAAAGGGAGAGGAATCGCAACCAGGATCACTAAAGCGTATTCTTTCCAATGTTTGAATTTTTGCTGATTATTCTTTCTTGTTCTTTCAAAAAGCCAAGCAAAAAAACGGTTAAAGTAATAGGATTTATGGGAAAGAAAATCAGAAACAACCTTTAAGAATTTCAGCAAAAGAACTACGGGAATCAGATTGCCGATTATTGAAAATAAAAGAGCTTTTTCTATTGATAAATGGAAAATATTCAGAGCAATCGGAATGGAAGCGCGCAGTTCGCCAAACGGAGTCATCGCAATTAAAATGGTCTTTATCTCTTCAAACATATTAAGACTGTTTTCTTAAGTATTCAGCGGCTTTTTCCGGTTCAATGGTAGAAATTTCCATTCTAGTGCCTATTTCAAAGCCTGCCCAAATTGATGTTTTGGGCAAAATGGTCCAATGCCAGTGGTAATGGCCATAGTCTTTGCCGTCGCAAGGAGCAGTGTGCAGATAGAAATTATATGCTGGATTTCCCAATCCCTTGTAAAGCTTGTTTAAAGCTGTTTGAAAAGCCTCGGCAAACTGCTGTTTTTGCGGTTCGGTTATTCTTTCAAAATTGGAAAGATGCTTTTTCGGAGAAATGATCACTTGAAAGGCTGCTTTGGAAGCAAAAGGACAGATCACTAAAAAATCTTTATTCTCAAAAACAATCCTGCTTTTACTTTTCTGCTCCCAGCTGTTCATGGCGCAGTAAATGCATTCTTTGTGAGTTTTAAAATATTTCTTGGAATTTAAAAGCGCTTTGTTTAAATCACTGTCAATAAGCGGAGTAGTGATAATTTGGGAATGAGGATGGACAATGGAAGCTCCCGCTTCTTTTCCGTGATTATGGAAAATAGAAATATAGTTAACAAAGTTCTTATCCATTAAAGAAAGGTATCTCTCTTGATAAGCGTCAAAAACTTCTTTCACTTTATCAACCGGAAGCACTGCCATTTGTTTTTCATGGCTGCGTGTTACCAGTACTTCATGAAAGCCGACAGCGTTCATTCTCTGGTACAAATGATTTTCTGATTTTTTATGCAAATAAGGAAAAGGGGTAAAGGCAGGATATTTGTTAGGAACAACAATCACTGACCAATTTCCGGGAATTTTATTGCCAGTCTTAAAATCAACTTTTTTTCCTTGAACAAAAACTAAAACAGGAGCTTCCTGTTCTGAAATCTTGCAAAAAGGGCAAAGGCTTTTATCCGCTTTTTCTTTATGCCTGTCTTTGGCTTTGAACATTTCCGGCCTTTTGGCTCTGCCGGTTGCGATAACCACCCAATCCTTGCTTACTAGATCAAGCCGTAGCTCTGAAGGAAATTTAATCTTTTTTTTATCCATAATTATTGCTTATACCTATTTCTAATAACATTCCACCTTATTCGCAGAACTTCAAAAAGCATTTTAATCATACTTTTAAAATTCACTTTGCTTTCGGCATCATTTATCCAAGTGACGGGAATCTCCTTAGTCTTATACTTTAATATTCTGGCTATGGACAATACTTCCACGTCAAAGGCAAAGCGGTCCATGCGGCAACGAGAAAATATATCTTCAGCCGCTCTTGAAGTAAAGCCCTTAAAACCGCATTGAGTGTCCCAGATTCCCCAAAGTCCGGAAATAATCTGTACGATCAAGTTAAATATATTACCTAAAAACACTCTCCACCAAGGCTGGGAAACCGCAATATTGGCTCCTTTAATGTCCCGGGAGCCAATCACAATTTGAAAGCCTTCGGAAAATTTTGACCACATTTTTTCCACCTGGTCAACGCTGGTAGCATTGTCAGCATCAGTGAACAGCCTGTATTTTCCTTTAGCTTTGAGCATTCCTTGCCTAACCACGAAACCCTTGCCATGGTTCTCTTTATTATCAATAACTGTTAAGTTTTTAATATCTAAACCGTTTGCCGCAGCGGCAGTTTTGTCTTTGGAGCCGTCGCTAACCACTATTATCTCGTAGCTGTAAGGCTGAGTCTTTAAATAGGCGCTGATTTTTTTTAGTGTTCCCGGAAGCCGCTTTTCTTCATTATAGGCGGGAATAACTACTGATAAATAAATTTCTTTGTCCATTAAATTATAATACCACAAAGAAAAATAGTTGCAAAACAAAACCGACAGAGGCCGGGCCTCTGTCGGTTTTTGATAGCGTGCAGCTCAGGCGTTAATTCAAGTCCAGCTCTTGACAAATCCATATCTTTTGTTATACTATTAATAGTTCTTTGAGAAACAATTCAATATAGAAATCAAAGAAACTAACTATAATGGTGATATGAATGAAAATTCTGAAAGCAGACATACTTTGGGTAGCTCATATGGCTGAAAGAGATGACAAGAAAATAATAAATAATGCTCTTAAGGAATGGCAAAGAAATAGAGAAAAAACAATACATGGTATGCAAATTTTGCACGAGAAAAAAAGACATCCGGCCAGAAAAAGAGAATGGTATTTTGTATTATGGGTAACATACTACGAAGAAGATTAAAACAAAAAAATAAGGGCTAATCACCCTTTCTGTTTTTTATTCTAGGCTGGTTAGGACGCGGCAGCCTCTTTCAGTCACCACCATCATATGCTCAAAATGGGCAGACAAAGAGCCGTCTTGAGTGGCAAAGGTAAAACCATCTTCTTCTTTCTTTATCTTTTCTCCTCCCATTGTAGCCATCGGCTCTAAACAAAAGACCATTCCTTTTTCCACCTTGATCCCCTTGTTTCTCTTGCCATAGTTCAAAATTTGCGGATCTTCGTGAAGTTTTTTTCCAATACCATGCCCGCAAAGGTCTCTTACTATTCCTAATCCCTGCCCTTCCAAATGGCGCTGGATAGTATTGGAAATATCGCCTAACCTAATTCCCGGACGCACTTTTTTAATTCCCCTTTTCAAAGCTTTTCTAGTGGCTCTGATCAAATGCAAAGCTTCCGAAGAAACTTCACCAATCGGCACGGTAATTGCCATATCAGAATGATAGCCATTATATTCCATCCCCAAATCCAGAGACAGGATGTCCCCTTCTTTTAAAACTTTGTCTGAGGGAGGAGTATGAACAATCTGGTCGTTGATTGAGCAACACAAAGCGGCTGGAAAGCCATTGTATCCTTTGAAGCTGGGAATTCCTTTGTATTTAAAAATAAGGCCCTCAGCGGCCTTATTTATTTCGTTAGTAGTAATTCCCGGTGCGGCCATGGCTGCCAATTCTTTCATAATCTTTGCCAGCATCTTGCCATTCTTGGCCATTATTTCAATTTCCTTGTCTGTTTTTATAGAAATCATTTAATAACTTTTGAAATATCTTGATAAACTTCTTCCGGAGATTGTTCTCCGTTTATTTTATTTACTTCTATTCCTCTTTTTTTAAAAAAATCAAACAAAGGAAGCGTTCTTTTTTTGTATTCCACTAATCTTACTTTAATGGTTTCCGGATCGTCAAGTCCTTCTCTTCTTAATAGTTTTGAACCGTCCAATGGACAGTTTTGCAGATTTTCTGTTTCTTTATTCCAAAGAATCGGATGGCGCATCAATTCGCATATTCTGCGATGGGAATTCCTGAATGCCGATTCTTCAGGTGAAATCGAAATTTCAACAACCTTAATATTTTCTTTGCCGTAAGACTCTTCAATCAAAGGCATAATATTCTCCGCTTCATATAGGGTTCTTGGAGAGCCTGAAAGCACAATGCCTTTTTGTTCCTTGGCCAATTCTTTGATTTTTTGATTTACCAAATTACTGACATAAGGAGGAGAACATAAAACCCCTCTTTTCCATAGATCTTTTTCCGTTTGCAAATAATACTTCTTTCCTTCAATTTCAACAAATTCATCAGGTCCGGCCTCCATAACCGCTTTTTCAATCAGCTTGCTGGTTTCAAAATAATAAGCTTCTAATTTTTCAGCGAGTAAAATCCCCTGAGTTCCTTTGCCTGAACCCGGAGAACCTATAAGAGCGATAACTAATGGTTTTGCCATGTTTTTATCAATTAATTATTAAAAAGTTTCGTATTCACGCATTTGTAATTGGGCGTTGATCTGCTTCATTGTATCCAATACTACTGCAACCACAATAAGAAGAGAGGTTCCTCCAATAAGGAATTGGAAAGTCATTATCTTTTCTCCGGTTATTGCCTGAATAACACCTGGAACGATTGAAGGCAGTAATGCGATTAAGCCTAAGGATAAAGCTCCCACTAGCAAAACTCTATTCAGAATAGTGGACAGAAAAACAACGGTAGATTTTCCAGGTCTGATTCCGGGAACAAATCCTCCCATTTTTTGCAGGTTGTTAGCGATATTTTTAGGATCAAAAGTTACTGCGGTATAGAAATAAACAAACATTATCACTAGAGCAAAATAGAAAATGCCGTGAATCCATGGATTCTCGAAAAAAGCTCCAAAACTGGTAGCCATATTGCCTACAATACCTTCCACTCCTCCAAGAAAACTTGCTGTCATTCCAGGGAAAAGCATAATGGATAAAGCGAAAATTATAGGGATAACTCCTGCCGGGTTTATATTCAACGGCAAATAAGTGGAAACCCCTCCAAACATTTTCATGCCCCTTACTCTTTTGGCGTAAGATATGGGAATATTCCGTCTGGCTTCATTAATCAAAACAACTCCAGCAATAATTACTAAAGCCATCACAAAGAAGAGAAAATAAGGAAAGATTTTTGTTGAATCCCAATCAGCGAACATTTGCAGAATACTGCTGGGGAAAGAAGCAATAATACCGGCAAAAATCAATAAAGAAACTCCGTTACCGATGCCTCTTTCAGTGATCAGCTCTCCCAGCCACATTAAAAATACAGCTCCTGCGGTAACTGTCATGATCGCGCCGAATGTCATGAAAAGAGAAAGAGGTTCAATCACCGGAGGATTTTGTCTTTGTAGCAGCGTTAACATTGCATATCCCTGAATCATAGCCAAAGGAACGGTTAACATTCTTCCATATTGATTAAACTTCTGCCTCCCTTGTTCTCCTTCTTCCTTGTACATCCTTTCAAAAGCAGGAATAATCATTGTTAATAGTTGCAAAATAATAACTGCTGTAATGTATGGGCCTAAACCCAGCATGACAATAGAGAGATTGCTTAAGGCTCCTCCGGAAAACACATTTAACAAGCCAAGCATTTGAAACTGTTCAAAAAGTTTTTGCAGGCCCTGTGAATCAATTCCCGGAATAGGAATATTCGCCATCAGCCTGAAGATAATAAAAATAAACAGCACAAAAAGTATCTTTTTGCGCAAGTCTTGTATTCTAAATACTTGGATAACTTTATTAAGCCACATATTCCTTGCTAAATTTAAAATTATTTTAAATTTTTAATCTTTTTTAATTTTTCTTTTTAATTTTTCTTTTTGGTTTTTCTTTTTTCACTTCTTCTTTCTTTACTGTACCCTTGGCTTTGGTAATATTCTCTTCAGCCGTCTTTGATAACTGACAGCCTTCAATATTTAAAGCTTTAGTCAAATTTCCGTTAGCCAAAATTTTCACTTTAGGCATCTTTCCTTTCAGCTTATCAATTAATTTCTTATCCAGTAAAGTCTGAGGATTAACAATGTCGTTATTGTCAAAACTCTTTTCCAAGGTTCCAATGTTAACTACGGTCGCTGCTAGCGATTTAGTTCCGAATCGATACCCTTTAAGTTTAGGATATTTTTTAATCATGCCTCTGATTATAGGTTCATAATTGTTTCCAGACCGAGATTTTTGGCCCTTCATTCCTCTTCCGGAATAAGTTCCTTTCTTTCCGCCGCGTCCAACCCTCTTTTTGTTCTTTAATTTATGAACTGGTTTTAGTTGATGTAACTGCATGTTTGTTTTTAACTTTTAAACTTTTCAAGCCTTTGATTACAGCCTTCGCATTATTAAGCTTATTTGTGGTTTTTCCAAGCATTTTTGAAGAAATGTTTCTTATCCCTGCCAATAAGCAAATGATTCTGACTGTTCCTCCGGCAACCAATCCTCTTCCTTTTTTTTGCGGCTTCAACATAATTTTAGCTGCGCCAAATTTAACATTAACTTCATAAGGAATGGTTTCTTCCACGATAGGAACTTCAACCAGGTGTTTTTTAGCGCTTTTAACTCCTTTTTCAATTGCTTGAGCCACATCTGTTCCTTTTCCGATTCCCAAGCCCACTTTGCCTTTTTTGTCTCCGATGATCATTGTCGCTCTAAATCGAAAACGGCGGCCTCCTGCCGAAACACGCGTCACTCTGGCCAGATCAAGCAGCTTTGAATCAAACTCGTCTTTTGGCTCTGATCTTCTTTTGGAAAATGGTTTTTTAAACATAATATTATTAAAATTTTAGTCCTGCTTCTCTGGCTGCTTCGGCCAGCGCTTTTACTCTGCCATGATACTTGTGTCCTCCTCTGTCAAAAACTACTTTTTTTATCTTGGCGGTAACTGCCTTGGCCCCGATTTCTTTTCCAACTTCGCCGGCTATGGCCATTTTCTTTCCTTTTTTGTCTTTGTCGTTTAAGCTTAAAATCGTTTTGCCTTTTTCATCATCTATCAATTGGGCAAAAATATGATTGCTGGAGCGAGAAACACAAAGCCGCGGAATTTCAGCTGTCCCTATAATTTTTGCGCGCACTCTCCTGTGCCTTCTATTCAGTTTTTCTTGTTTCTTTAACATAATAATTTTATCCGGCAGCTACTGTTTTTTTACCGGCCTTTCTTTTAATGATCTCTCCGGCATATCTGATTCCTTTACCCTTGTATGGCTCCGGCGGTTTTACTTTTCTAATATTGGCTGCAATCTGCCCAACCAGTTCTTTATTGATTCCGGTTACTGTGATGGTTTTCTTTTCAACCGCAAATTTTATATTCTCCGGGCTGGAAAGCTTTACCTGATGGCTGAATCCGACATTTAAAACTAAAGTTTCTCCTTCCATTGCCGCCTTGAATCCCAAGCCTTCAATCTCCAGTTTTTTCTCATATCCTTCAGTTACTCCTTTTACCATATTAGCAATTAGACTTCTGGTCAAGCCCCAATATGCTTTAGCTTCAGTCTTAAGGGAAACTATAACTTCATTCTCTTTTATTTCCACGCCAACTTCAGGCCTAATTCTTTGGGACAATTCCCCTTTAGGTCCTTTGACTTCAACTAGATTATCAGTAATTTTAATTTCAACTCCTGCCGGTATTATAATTGGTTTTTTTCCTATACGACTCATAATTTTACCATATTTTACAAATTATTTCTCCGCCTATTTTTTGTCTTCTTGCTTCTCTATCAGTAAGCAGTCCCTTGGGGGTGGAAATGATTGATATGCCATAACCCCCTCTCACTTTTCTTATATCCTTGAAAGAACTGTAAATTCTCTGGCCGGGCTTTGATAC
Source organism: Candidatus Parcubacteria bacterium (assembly GCA_023137175.1). GTDB lineage: Bacteria > Patescibacteriota > Minisyncoccia > Minisyncoccales > JAGLPU01 > JAGLPU01. Next base: position 10,069 of record JAGLPU010000026.1, read on the forward strand.
TTTACATAATCCTTCAATACAAGGAATCTTATCATCATACTTTAAATCAATCTTGATCTGTTTTTTAACCTTTTTGCCCATTTTTTCAACTTTGCCAACCAAGTTTTCCTTTTCCAGCAATAATGCCAATTCATATTTAAATTTAGAAAAAGGCATCAAAACAACAGGTTTGGAAACCACCTGGGCGTTGATTATTCTATTAAGCATGTCAGCGATTGGATCAGTCATAATTTTGTTTGGATTTACCAGCTGCTTTTTGTAACTCCGGGTATTAATCCTCTATTAGCTAATTCTCTAAAACAAATTCGGCACAGCCCAAATTTTCTCATATATGCCCTTTTTCTGCCGCAACGGAAACAGCGCAATACAGTTCTGCTGCTGAATTTAGGTTTTTTCTTAGATTTTTCAATTTGAGCTTTTCTGGCCATATTTCTTATTTCTTAATTTTTATTGGAAATCCTAATAATTTTAATAATTCCAGGCCTTGTTCTTTATCTTTAGCCGTAGTCACTACGCTAATTTCAAACCCGAAAATGAATCTGATTTTTTCCGGCGAAATTTCCGGAAAAATAATATGTTCCTTTATCGGCATATTCAAATTTCCCTGTTTGTCTACTGAATCAGCGTTGATTCCCTGAAAGTCACGCGCTCTGGGAAGAACTATATTTATCAGCCTCTCTAAAAAATCATACATTCTTTTCTTTCTTAAAACAACCATTGCTCCGACTGCCATCCCTTCTCTCAGTTTAAATCCGGCAATTGATTTTTTGGCTTTGGTCAGCACAGCAGCTTGTCCGGCGATAGTCGCCAAATCTTGGCAAATAGCCTGATTGATCTTTTTCCTCTCATCAGAACCGGCAGCAGTCACTTTTCTGCCAAAGCCTGTGTTGATCACCACTTTTTCTATTTTCGGCACGGCCATGATATTTTTAAAACCAAACTTCTCTTTCATCGCCGGGACCACCTCTTTTTTATATTTTTCTTGTAATCTTAACATATTTAAATTTCTGCTTTGCATTTTTTGCAAATCCGGGATTTTTTCTTTCCTTCTATTTTGTACTCTGTTCTTGCCGCTTTATTGCATTTAGGGCAAATGAGCTTAACATTGGAAACGCTTATTGGATTGGCGGCTTCAACAACTTGCCCTTTTTCTCCTGATTTCTTGGGTCGGACATGCTTTTTTCTAATATTTATCCCCTCCACTAAAACCTTTGCTTTCGTTGGGAAAGCGTCTAAAACCTTGCCTTTGCGGTTGCGGTCTTTTCCTGCTGTTATTAATACTGTGTCGTTTTTCTTGATTTTCATACAAGTTCTTGAGCTAAAGTGGCTATTTTATCAAATCCTTTCTGTTTTAATTCTCTGGGAATCGGACCCAAAATTCTGCCTCCTTTTGGATTTTTAGTATCTCCATCCAAAATTATTGCCGCGGGTTCGTCAAACCGGATATATGAACCGTCTGCTCTGCGATAAAGCTTTTTCTGCCTCACAACCACCGCTTTGACCACATCGTGTTTCTTCACCTGCTTCCTTGGTTCGGCTTTTTTAACCGCCGCAACTATAATGTCTCCAAGTTGGGCATATCTTCTTTTGCTGCCGCCTAAAACCTTAAAGCATTGGATAACCTTTGCTCCAGAATTGTCAACTACTTTTAACATTGATTGCGGTTGTATCATATTTTTTTTATTACTTTCCACTTTTTATCCTTGCTTAAAGGCTTGGTTTCTTCAATCAGCACATTTTCTCCAACTTCATATTTCTTGCCTTGAACATCAGCCTTGTATTTTTTGTGGGATTTATACTTCCTTTTATACTTGGGATGTTCTTTTATCCGCTCCACCCTCACCACAATCGTATTTTGCATTTTATCAGAAGTGATTATACCTTTTAATTGTCGTTTTGGCATGTTTATATTTGTTTAAGCAAGGTTAATATTCTGGCTATTTCTTTCTTGGTTTCTCTCACTTCTTTCACGTTCTTAACTTTACCGGAAACTAAATTAAAACGCAGCTGGCACAGCTTGTCATATTTTTCTTTCAAAAGATCATTCAGTTCTGTCTTTGATTTTGGGCGTAATTCAGTGATTTTCATGTTATCTTTTTATAAACTTAGTTGCTATGGGTAATTTAGTTGAAGCCTTGCGAAAAGCTTCTTTGGCCTGTTCTTCGCTGATTCCTTCAATTTCAAAAAGTATTCGTCCTGGTTTGATCGGAAATACATAAAATTCAACTCCTCCTTTTCCTCCTCCCATGGGCGTTTCCGCTCCTTTTCTGGTAATAGGCTTATCAGGAAAAATTCTAATCCAAAGTTTGCCTCCCCTGCGCAAGTATCTGATAATTGTTCTTCTGGAAGCTTCAATTTGGCGGGAAGTGATCCATTTGGTTCCCATGCTTTTGAGTCCAAAAGTGCCAAAATTCATTTTTGTTCCCCTGGTTTCATTGCCCTTGGAAACTCCTTTGAACCATTTTTTATGTTTTATTTTATTCGGTAATAACATATATTATACACAAATTTCTCCTTTTGTAAATTAAAACTTTTCTCCTTTATATATCCAAACCTTTATTCCAATAACTCCGTATATGCAGACAGCCTTGCATTCGGCATAGTCTATGTCCGCGCGCAAAGTTTGGCGCGGAAGAGAGCCTCTTTTCAACCATTCCTTTCGGGCGATCTCAGAGCCGTCCAAACGACCGGCAACTTGAATTCTTGCTCCCTTTACTGTTGGAGAGCTCATCATTTTCTCCAGGGACTGCTTAATTATCTTTCGATAGCGCACCCTTTTCTTGAATTGAGAAGCTGCCCATTCGCCAACCAGCTTGGATTTCGCCCAATAATCTTTAATTTCCTTAATGTCAATCTTTACTTCCGGTTTCTCGCTTTTGTTGACAAACTGTTTACTGATAACTTTTTTTAAATCTTCCACACCGGTTCCTCCTCTGCCAATAACCAATCCAGGTCTTGATGTGCTTATTATAACGCACAATTTACCGGGAAATCGTTCAATCTTAATGGATTCAAGCCCACATTCTTTCAGCTTATTTTCTAAAAATTCTCTAATTCTAAAATCCTCTTCCAAATATTGCGGAATTTTATCCTTGCTGAACCAGCGTGAATCCCAGTCAGCGGTCTCTTTTATTCTAAATGCTTTGGGGTGAACTTTATGTGACATATTTATTATTAAAAGGCTTTGCGCCGATATGTTTTTTTAGTTGTTTTTTGCGTTTTCGGCTGAGCAACATTTTTTTCGATCTTTGGAAGCGCTTTTTTAGCTTTAACAGCCTTAGTGGTTTTTTTCTCCGGCTTGTCTTCTTTTTTCTTGGTTTTAACAGCCTGCGGTTCAGTTTCTTCCAAAACTATTGTTACATGGGATGTTCTTTTTAAAATTTCAGCTGCTCTTCCTCTGGACTGCGCATGCCATCTTTTATACTTCGGACCTTCGTCTACTGTAATTTTTGCAATGTATAAATTGGATTTATCAAGCTGAAAACTGTTTTCTGCGTTAGCTACCGCTGAATTTAACAGCTTCAACATGGGAGCGGCTGATCTTTTAACCATAAAAGTTAAAATTGTCTGAGCTTGCTCAACTTTTTTCCCCCTTACTGAGTCGACTACCAGACGAACTTTGCGCGGGGCAATATGTAAATAACGGAATTTTGCTGTAACTAACATAATTAAGATTTAGATTTTTCTTTTTGGTTTTGAGTTGATTTAGCGTCCATTTCTTTCTGCATCTTGCCTCCGTGTCTGATAAACTTGGTTGTTGGGGAAAATTCGCCCAATTTATGGCCCACCATATCTTCAGTGATATATACCGGGACATGCTCTTTGCCGTTATGCACGCCAAAAGTAAAACCAACCATCTCCGGAGCAATACTGGCTGCTCTCGCCCAAGTTTTTATAAGACTTTTTTCTCCAGCCTTTAGGTTAATTACCTTCTTTAATAATTTTTCGTCCACATAAGGACCTTTTTTCAAACTTCGTGACATAATATTATTTTTTCTTAACTCTTCTTTGAATTATAAACTTATTTGAATATTTCTTCTTTTTTCTGGTCTTAACTCCTAAAGCCAGTTTTCCCCAAGGCGTTTTCGGAGCTGGCATTCCAATCGGGCTTCTTCCTTCACCTCCACCATGCGGATGATCGCAAGGATTCATGGCTGACCCTCTGACAGTCGGTCTTTTGCCTAAATAGCGATTCCTTCCGGCTTTACCAATATTAAGATACTGATGCTCAGGGTTGGAAACCACTCCGACTGAAGCAAAACAATTCTGAAACACTTTTCTAATTTCATTGGAAGGCATTTGTAAATGGGTGTATTTCCCTTCATGGGCCAATATCTTGGCGGCAGTTCCGGCGCTTCTGATTATTTGTCCTCCTTTTCCGGATTCAATTTCAACATTATGAACCATTGTGCCTACCGGAATGTTCTTCAAATGCATGCGGTTTCCAATATTCAGGTCAGCTTTTTCAGCAACAACAATCTCAGTTTCCACTTTCAATTTGTATGGCGCAATAATATACCTTTTCATCCCGTCCTGGTATTGGATTAAGGCAATAAAGCAAGTGCGGTTTGGATCGTATTCCAAAGCGATTACTTTAGCCGGAGCATCAATTCTATCCTGACCGAAATCAATCATCCTATACATGCGTTTTACTCCGCCTCCTCTGTGACGAACAGTAATTCTGCCGGCGCTGTTTCTGCCGGCTCTTTTTTTCAAAGGCTGCAGCAGTTTCTTTTCTGGTTTCTTTTTAGTCAAAACTGAAAAATCAGTGCCGGTCATCTGTCTTCTCGATGGTGTTGTTGGTTTATACTTCTTCATATTACTGGGCCAATATTTCTATTTTCTGACCTTTTTTAACGCTGACAACAGCTTTTTTATAGCCCTTTTTAACTCCCATATTCTTACCCACTTTTTTCTTTTTGGAAGGAATCTTTATTATTTTTGTCGCTGTAACTTCAACTTTATATAATTTTTCAATCGCTCTTTTAATTTCTGTTTTTCCGGCTCTAGGCCATACTTTAAAAACATATTGGCCTTTTTCGCTCAAATCAGTGGCTTTTTCGGAAATATGTGGAGCTTTCAGTATTCGGTAAGCATTAATGCTGGTTCCTTTTACTGCTGAAACAGCAGTTTTGTTTTTAACTGCTTCTTTTTCTTTTACTGCTTCTTTAGCTTTCTTGTCTTCTTTTTTAAAAACGTCAAGTATCGCCATATTTCTTATTTCCCTTTTTGTTCAACAGCGGTTTTCTTTTCAACAACTTCTTCATTTTTAGCGCTGAATGTTTCTTGAATTACCTTTGCCGCTTCTTTGGACATAACTAAATACTTATGGTTTAACAAATCCAAAACATTCAATTCTTTAGTTTGAATTGTTTGCGTTTTAGGAATGTTCCTAGCCGCTAAAATTGTTTTTTTATCAATTTCAACTAATGATAGCAAAGATGATTGATCTTTGCAAGGCAGCTTATTCAAAAGTTCTGCCATTTGTTTGGTCTTTCCTTTCTCAGCTTTTAATTCGTCCAATAAAATCAAAGTATTGCTTTCTACTTTGCTTGATAAGACCATAAATAGGGCCTTTCTCCTCATTTTGCGAGGGATGTCTTTTTTAAAGTTTCTTTCTTTGGTTGGTCCGAAAGTTACTCCTCCTCCTTTCCAAATAGGAGAACGCCTAGAGCCTACTCTGGCCCTACCTGTTCCTTTCTGTCTCCAAGGCTTTCTGCCTCCTCCTCTGACATCACTTCTGTCTTTGGTATGCGCCAACACATGTCTTCTGTTAGAAGACTGGGAAACAGCCACTTGGTGAACCAAATCAGTATTCATCTTCACTTCAAAGATCTCAGCCGGTAATTGCGTCTGTTTTGTCTTTTCTCCTGATTGATTGTAAGTGTCTACTAACATATTTTTATTTTTCACACTTAATTTCCAATAATGTTCCTCTTTTTCCAGGGATCGGTCCTTTGACCGCCATTATATTATTATCTTTATCAATCTTTATTATTTTTATACTCTTAACTGTTACTCTGTCATAACCCATTCTTCCAGGCATCTTCCTTCCTTTAATAACTCTCTGCGGGTAAGCCGAACCAACTGAACCAAGTGTTCTTTGTTCGTGTTTTACACCGTGAGAAGCGTTTCTGCCGTGAAAACCGTGTCTTTTTACTCCGCCCTGGAATCCTTTTCCTTTGGACATGCCGGAAATCTTTACTGTGTCTCCTTCTTCAAAAATTGAAATATCAATCTCGTCTCCCACTTTAGCTTCTGTGTTTTCTTCCCTGTATTCTTTCAAATGCTTGAATTCCTTGCCTTTCATTGTCTTTTTAATCTTATTTTCCTTGGTTATCTTTTCGTATCCGATCTGAATCGCCTGATATTTGTCTTTGTCTTCGGTTTTTATCTGGGTTATCTGACAAGGCCCAACCTCAACCAAGGTGACTGGAATCACCTCTTTTTCGTCGTTATAGACCTGGGACATTTCAATTTTCTTACCTAATATGAATTTCATATCTTAATTAAAAACCGGGCATAGCCCGATTTTTAAATCATTGACTATTTCTAAAAATTTAACTCTTAAATTTTGATGTTTGTATCATTTAAAATAAAAATGCGGTTACATTTTAATTTCAATGTCAACTCCAGCCGGTAAAGTCAAGTTAGTTAAAGAATCAATCACTTTCGGATTGGGATTTAAAATCTCAATCAGTCTTTTGTGAACTCTCATTTCAAACTGTTCTCTGTGGTCCTTATGCACGAAACTGGCTCTATTAACCGTATACTTGTAGGTTTCAGTCGGCAAAGGCACCGGACCTAATACTTCAGCATCATAACGCAAAGCGCTCTCAACTATCTGTCGAGCGCTATTGTCGATTATTTTATGGTCGTAAGCCCAGAGCTTTATTCTTAACTTTGACTTGGCTTCTGCTTTATCTGATTTCTTCTTTGTGGTTGTCATCTTAAAGAGCTAAATCTGTTCTTTATTTTATAATCTTAGTTACTACTCCCGCTCCCACTGTTTTGCCTCCTTCACGAATGGCAAATCTTTGTTTTTCTTCCATAGCGATAGGAACGATCAATTTTACTGTTAAGTTGATTGTGTCTCCCGGCATAACCATTTCAGTTCCTTCCGGCAGAGTTACATCTCCTGTAACATCAGTTGTGCGGAAATAGAGCTGAGGTTTGTAGCCATTGAAGAAAGGAGTGTGTCTTCCGCCTTCCTCTTTGGTTAGAATATATACCTCTGCTTCATATTCAGTGTGAGGAGTAATGGTTCCGGGTTTGGAAATTACCTGCCCTCTTTCAATATCTTCTTTCTTTAATCCTCTTAAAAGCAGTCCCAGATTATCTCCGGCTCTTCCTTCATCAAGGATTTTGTTAAACATCTCAATACTTACGGCTACTGTTTTCTGAGTGTCTCTGATCCCTACGATCTCAACTTCTTCATTAGCGTTAACAATTCCTCTTTCAACTCTTCCTGTGGCAACCGTTCCTCTTCCTGCGATTGAGAATACATCTTCAACAGCCATTAAGAAGGGCTTTTCAATGTCTCTGACAGGTTCGGGGATGTATTCGTCCAATGCTTTGGCTAATTCCAAAATTGGCTTTACTGCTTCATCTTCAATAGAAGTGGCTTCCAAAGCTTTTAAGGCTGAACCTCTGATAATAGGAATTTCATCTCCCGGGTATTCGTATTTCTTTAAAAGTTCGCGTACTTCCGATTCCACTAAGTCAATAATTTCAGGATCATCAACTGTGTCACATTTGTTCAAGAAAACAACCAATGAAGGCAAGCCCACTTGGCGAGCCAATAAAATGTGTTCTCTTGTCTGAGGCATAGGGCCGTCAGCGGCGGATACCAATAAAATAGCTCCATCCATTTGAGCGGCTCCAGTGATCATGTTCTTAATGTAGTCAGCATGTCCCGGACAATCAATATGGGCATAGTGCCTGGCGTCAGTTTCGTACTCAAGATGAGCAACATTAATTGTCATTCCCCTGGATTTTTCTTCCGGAGCGGAATCAATCTGGTCAATGTTTTTATCGGAAACCTTAAGTCCTTTCATTCCCAAAACTTTCAGGATAGCGGCTGTTAAGGTAGTTTTACCATGGTCTACATGACCGATTGTACCGATATTAAGATGAGGTTTCCCTCTTTCAAACTTTGCTTTCTCTGCCATAATTCAAACAATGAGTTGCAAGCGACAAGAAGCATAATTTAATTATTCTGTTTCCTGCAGCTTGTTCCCCGTTATTTATTAATTAATTTACTATTAATGATATAAGAAATTTAAATAAAGTCAAGGCTTGGCTTGAACTTCTTTTAGACTATAACCTATGTTTATTAAAAAGGCAAGTCTTCAACTTTCAAGGGTTCGTCAATCAGCTCCTTTGGAACTTCTTTTTCCTTTTCTTCTTTGCTAAATTTCTTCCTATAATCTTCGTATCCAATAACCACCATAACCGGCTTGCCGTTTTCAATAATAACAACTTTGCTTTCTTTGGAGTCTATTATCTTTTTGAGCTCGGTAAAGTCCATGATTATCTTCGCTTGCCTTCAATAATGTCTTGGGTGATATTAGTCGGCGCTTCTTCGTAACTGCTGAATTCCATGGTAAATGTGCCCCTGCCTTCAGAAAAAGACCTTAAAGCCGTGGCATAGCCGAACATCTCTGACAAAGGAACTTTGGCATCAATCACTTTCATGTTCATTCTGTCTTCTGTTTCTTCAATCTTGCCTCTTCTGCCTGATATGTCTCCAATAACATCACCAAAGAAGTTTTCAGGAACAACCACTTCCAGTTTCATGATCGGCTCTAAAATAGCCGGGTTTGCTCTTTTAACCGCTTCCTGCAAGCACATTGAACCGGCAATCTTAAAAGCGATTTCAGAAGAATCAACTTCGTGGTAAGAACCGTCATATAGAGTTACATGCATGTCAATCAGTTGATATCCGGCAACAACTCCCTTGTCCATAGCTTCTTTAACACCTTTCTCCACTGCTGGAATATATTCCTTGGGAATAACTCCTCCTTTGATCTTGTCTATAAACTCAAAGCCCTTGCCTCTTTCAACAGGTTCAATTTTAAGATAAACATGTCCATACTGCCCTCTTCCTCCGGACTGTTTCGCATATTTGGTCTCAGCCTGCGCTTCCTGCCTGATCGTTTCTCTATAAGCCACTTGAGGCTTGCCAATATTGGCTTCAACTTGAAATTCTCTTTTTAATCGGTCGCAAATAATTTCCAAATGCAATTCTCCCATTCCGGAAATAATTGTCTCTCCAGTCTCTATATCTCCCTTAACTCTGAAAGTAGGGTCTTCATCAGTCAATTTCTTCAAAGCTAAACCCATTTTTTCTTGATCAACTTTAGTCTTAGGCTCAATGCGGATGGAAATAACCGGAGCAGGGAACGAAATTTCTTCCAAAACGATCGGATGGCTTTCATCGCAAATAGTATGTCCGGTAGTTGTGTTTTTTAAACCAACCGTAGCCGCAATATCTCCGGCATAAAGCTCATCCACTTCTTCTCTTTCAGCTGAATGCATTCTCAAAATTCGGCCAATTCTTTCTTTTTCTCCTGTCATTGAATTTAAAACATAAGAACCTTTCTTTAAAGTTCCTGAATAAACCCGGAAATAGTTCAAAGTTCCCACAAAAGGGTCAGTGGCCACTTTAAACACTAAAGCGGCGAAAGGCTCGCTGTCGTCTGATTTTCTTTTTTCAATTTCATTGGTTTTAGGATTATTTCCTTCTACCGGCGGCATATCAACCGGGCTTGGCAGATAATAGCAAACAGCGTCCAATAAAGGCTGCACGCCTTTGTTTTTCAAGGCTGAACCGCAGAATACCGGTATCAGCTTATAGCCTATAACCGCTTTTCTCAAAGCTGTTCTTAACTCTTCCAAAGAGATTTCTTCATCATTTAAATATTTTTCTAGTAATTTTTCATCTTCACCGGCAATTTTTTCAACCAATTTTGCTCTTTTTTCTTTGGCTTCTTCCAATAATTCAGCCGGTATTTCTTCTTCTTTTAAGTTTTCTCCAAAGTCGCCTTCCGGCATTATGGCTTTCATGGTTAAGAAATCAACCACTCCTTTTAGATTTTCTTCAATTCCGATCGGCATTTGCATGGCAATGGCATTGGGAGAAAGCTTTTGAAGGATAGAATCAAAGGCCTTATCAAAATCAGCGCCCATTCTATCCAGTTTATTCACAAAACAAATACGCGGAACTTCAAATTTGTCCGCCTGACGCCAAACTGTTTCCGATTGAGGCTCTACTCCGGCTACGCCGTCAAAAACCACTACAGCGCCGTCCAGAACCCTGAGAGACCTCTGTACTTCAACGGTAAAATCAATATGTCCGGGAGTGTCAATAATATTAAAACGGTATTCTTCACCTTTAACTTTCCAAAAACAAGTGGTGGCGGCTGAGGTAATAGTGATCCCTCTTTCCTGCTCCTGCTCCATCCAGTCCATGATCGCTTCTCCTTCGTGCACCTCCCCGATCTTGTGAGAAATTCCGGTGTAGAAAAGGATCC
>JAGLPU010000027.1 GCA_023137175.1 Candidatus Parcubacteria bacterium
ATGACATTATCATATGGCTCTGACATGAAAAATGAAAGTATTGACAACAAGTGTAGTATAAGTGTAATATAAGTGTAATTACACATGTTTAGTTAAAATATGAATTTTAGATTACAAAAACCAAATTTAAACAAAATAAAAAAGGATGACATATCTAAGGTTTTTGTTAGTGGGGGGAAAACAGAAATCCGCAGTTTCATCAATCTGGTCTCAGAATCAGAGTATTTATATTGGGATAAGATTCAATACAAAGAACCGTCACCAAAAAATGTTCAGAAAGAAATTCTTTGGTATTTAATTAAGTTTTTGCGTGAGCAAAAAAGTATAAAAACTCCAATCAAAGACGAGAATAAAAAGAAATTTACTTGGTCAAAATTAGATTATTTTGAGGAATTTTTGCATAAAGTTGATATGAACACCGGTGGCGAGCTTTTTGTCGGAAGTTCTGATTTGGATAAAGTAAATAAACAAAAATTAATCACTAGAGGAATTATTGAGGAGGCCATAGCATCGTCTCAGTTAGAGGGCGCCAGCACAAGTAGAATGGCGGCAAAAAAAATGTTGCGTGAAGGAAGAAATCCTATAAATAAGTCTGAACAAATGATTGTTAATAACTATATCTCAATGAAAGCTGTTGAAGAAGGCTACAAGGATAGAGAGATGAGTATGGATTTATTTTTAGAATTGCATGGGTTAATAATTAAAGATACTCTTGATGATCAAGGCGAAAAACCACGGCTTCGACAAAAGGATGAGCTGATTTGTGTGAGTGATAAAATAAACGGAATGATATATCATAAAGCTCCGAAAATGGAATTTGTAAAGAAAGAGTTAAAAAAAATGGTGGATTTCGCCAATGACGATCTGGATACAGGCATTTTTATTCATCCTGTTATAAAGGCAATCATGCTTCATTTTTGGATTGGTTACTTGCATCCATTTACTGATGGAAATGGTCGTCTTGCTCGTTTATTGTTTTATTGGTATTTGATTAAAAAAGGATACTGGGCTTTTATATATTTGCCTATTTCGAAAGTGATAAAGAAGTCACCTAATCAATATACTATGGCATATGTATATAGCGAACAAGACGATAACGATTTGACTTATTTTATAAACTATAATTTTGGTAAAATTAAGTTAGCGCTGAAAGATTTTATTGAATATGTGGAAAGTCAGGCAAAAAATAATTTGAGAATGAAAGGCAAAAGTGAAGAAAGGTATAATTTTAATATGCGTCAAGTTCAATTGTTGCAATATTTATATGGTGACCCTGATGGAAGAACTAATTTAAAAGCTCATATGAGCATTAATAGAGTATCAAATAAGACGGCGATTGGTGATTTGAAGGGTTTGTTGAAGAAAGGCTTTTTGACTTCAAAAAAACAAGGCAAATATGTTTATTATTATGCCGCAGATAAGATAAAAGAATTATTCTGAAGTAAAATAAAATGGAAATTAGAAAATATTTATTGAAGATCCTTTTAGGGATTTTAGTGATCTTTCTCTCTCTATTGGGATTTGATCTTTTTCAATATCAGCCATGCCCCTGCGAAGCCAATGAGGTTGAATTAAAGGAAGTGATTGACGGAGATACTATCAGAGTAAGAGATATTGAAAGCAAAGAGGTCTTTGATGTTCGCTATTTGGGAATTGATACTCCTGAGCTTCAAGGGTCAGATTACGAGACCTGCTTCTCTTCTCAAGCTACAGAAAAGAACGAAGACCTGGTTTTAGACAAAAGACTGGTTTTGGAATTTGATATAGACAAGTATGATAGGTTTGGACGAACTTTGGCTTATGTCTATACTTTAGACGAACAAGGAGAAAAGGAAACATTTGTTAATCTGGAACTTTTGCAAAAAGGCTACGCCAGATTTTATCTTGATAAACAAAATACACTATGGCAGGAAGAATTGGTTCAGGCCGCTCTTTCTGCCCATGAAGATTCTTTAGGACTTTGGGGATCCTGCGGGAAAGATGGAGAATGTATGATTAAGGGTAATATAGACAGATTGGGCCAAAAATACTATCATCTTCCGGAAGATAAATATTATTCTCAAACAACTATTAACTTACTCAAAGAAGATAAGTGGCTTTGCACTATTGAAGAGGCAGAAGCTGAAAACTTTCAAAGAGCCAATCAATAATGCCAATCTCTTAATGAAAAAAGGGGGGATAGATACCTTTTCCTCTTATTTTTCCTCTTATTTATAAATTCTTGACTTTTTTGGATTATTGGCGTATAGTATGAACTAGACTAAAGTGCACATTCAAAATAAAAAATGGAGGGATCGAAATGAAAAAACCTTATATCGGTATTACTGGATTTATGTCTTCAGATGAGGCCTTGCATATATTAAATTCAGTTCCTTTTCGCGCGGGGCCGTTGGTAATGATTGGAGTTCTTGCAAGCTTGAAAACCATACGCGGAGTTAAGAATAAGTGGCCGAATCGCTATCCAACAATGGATAGAATTGCCGGCATCTTCCCGGATCATCCGTTGGCATTGAATCTGATTCATTACAACACAAAAGAGAAGGATACACTTGCAAATCAACTGATTGCAATGACGGAAATTGGCGGCGTTAACCTGCATGGATTCCAGCTCAATATCGCATGGCCATCTCTGGATGTCCTGCACGCTTATCGAGAAGCTTATCCGACAAAACAAATCGTTTTGCAGATTGGCGAACAAGCCTTTGAGATGGTCAATCACTCGCCGGAACAACTTGCCTCAAGAGTGGTTGAATACGATGGACTTGTAGAATATGTGCTTCTTGATCCGAGTGGTGGCTATGGCAAGCCGTTTGATTCAGAACATATCCGGCAATATCTATTGGCCCTTAGAGAGAAGAATCTCGATATTTGTTTTGGCTTTGCCGGCGCGTTGAGTCCAGCAACCATTAATCTCGTTGAGCCTCTCGTAAAAGAGTTCTCGAGATTAAGTATTGATGCGGAAGGATGTCTTCGCACGCCAAAGGATCATTTGGACCTGAATTTGGCCAGCGAGTATCTTCGTAGAGCATTTTTGATATTTGATTAGAATATCTCTACGTAAAAAAAGATAACACCCTTGTTTTTACAATAAGGGTGTTTTTTCTTTACCAGTTAATCCTTTTATGGTTCTAGTATCATCCGTCCTTTTAAAATGGATAAAAAAAAGCTGAAAAAAGAGATTAAGATTGAAATAAAAGTAAACTTCTGTTGTAATAACTATATATGCCTCAACCGATAAATCAAACGGATGAAGAAATTGCGCGCAGGGTCCAATCGGGCGAGGTTGAGCCTTTTGGCGCGCTGGTTCAACGATATGAAGCAAAAATAACACGCTACGCGAAGAGATTTCTTTTCAACTATAATGATATTGAAGACCTGGTGCAAAATGTATTTCTTAAAGCTTATGTGAATATTCAAAGCTTTGATCGTTCCAGAAAGTTTTCTTCATGGCTTTACCGAATTGCACATAATGAATTCATTAACACCATCAAGAAAAAAGGGAAAGAACCGTTGCCGTTTTTTGACCCTGATACCATATTTCCTCACCCGGTTGCCAAAGAAAACATTGAAAAAGACATAGATAATAAGGAGCTTCGCCAAACGCTTGAGAAATACCTCAATAAACTGAATCCTAAATACCGCGAACCACTGGTTCTTTATTACTTTGAAGAATTCAATTACAAAGAAATAGCAGATATTCTGCATATTCCCATCGCCACTGTAGGAGTCAGATTACGGAGAGGCAGAAAGACAATGAAATCGCTTTGTGAAAAATTAAACAACCATTTATGAACAACGAACCAGAAAAATCACCACTAGCCAATAAAGTATTAAATAAGCTGGAAAACAGCCAGATTAAAATGCGTCCTAAAGCATACTTTGTTTTAAAGACTGTTTTAATCGCCTTGGCTATTGTAGCTGTCGCTTTATTCGCTCTATATTTAACCAGCTTTATAGTTTTTGCCTTGCGAGCCAGCGGACTATGGTATCTGCCAAAATTCGGGTTTAACGGCATAGGAGCTCTGATCACCTTATTGCCTTGGTTTTTGATATTGATAGCCGCGCTGTTGATCATAGTAATGGAAGTGCTTGTTAAATACTTTTCCTTTGCTTACCGCCGGCCGATCCTGTTCTCAATGATTGGCATCATTACACTGATGCTTTTGGGAGGCTTGATAATTGATAGAACACAGTTCCATTCAAATCTTTTTCAAAAAGCGCAAGAAAGGCGCCTGCCAATAGCCGGAGAGCTTTATCGCAATTTCGGCGCTTCTAAATTCCGCGATGTTCACCGCGGCACAGTTTCCGGTATAACAGACAATGGGTTTCTTATTGAAACACAGAACGGTCAAACATTAACCATAATCGTCACCCCTGACATTGATGCGGATATTAAAAAAGATGATGTGGTAGTTGTTTTGGGAAAACAAGATAACGGCACAGTGCAAGCTCTTGCCATTCGCAAAATAAGGGATAATCTGCCATTACGCCGTATGCCTATGAACATGAATAAACAATTCTTTAAATGAAATAAAAACTGATCCTGGTTGTAGTAATAAGTACAGGGTCGACAATATTAATCAAAAACCCAAAACTATGAAAAAAACTTTAACTTACACACTTTTGGCCGCTGGCATTTTCGCTCTTGCCGGCATAGGCATAGTTTCCGCCGATGGAGGCATAGACGCTTTTAAAGTCCGTTCCCAACAAATGCTAGAAAAAGGGATAATCACTCAAGAACAAATTGACGAAAAAATGGCAAGGATGGAAACACACCACGCAAACATGTTTGAAGAAAGAGCCTCTGTATTAGGATTAAGCGCTGAAGAACTCAAAGCAGAGTTGGCAGAAGATAAAACTTGCCCGGAGATAGCCGGAGAGCAGGGTATAGATCCGGAAGAACTTCGCCAGCAAATGGGGGAGCTGAAGCTGGAACATCTCCAGAACCGACTTGATCAAATGGTTACAGACGGAAAAATAACCCAAGAACAAGCTGACGAAAAAATGGCAAATATTAAAGAGCAGCCTAAAGGAGAGCCATCTCGTTTGGGAAATTTCCACGGGAAAGGAGGAAAATTCAATCGTTGATCTAGAAATATCATACTATCAAAAAATCGCCTAACTGACACGTACCCCAAAAAGTGGACACGAAAAGTGTCTGCTTTTTGTATTCGAAAAGCAGATAAGGTAACATATTATCATTAACAATTAAAACATTATGAGCAAAAGAATATTTACAAAAGAAGAAATTGATGAACTGTTAAAGAACGAGAATGTAAGCAAGTGCAGTGAAAGGTCAATTACCTATAGAAAAGATTTTAAGATCAGGTCATTGAAAGAATATAATGACGAGGGACTGACCTCTAATGAGATATTCAAGAAGGCAGGACTTGATTCAAGGCTAATAGGAAAGAAAAGCCCGCAAGATTGTATGAGGCGGTGGCTCAAGACAGACAAAGAAAAAGGACTCAAAGCCTTAGGCACAGAAAGAAGAGGAGGAAACAGAAGAAAAAAGCGAGAAAAGCCAAAAGACAAAACAGACAAAGACAAGATCAAGAGATTGGAATTGGAGATTGAATACTTGAAAGCAGAAAACCATTTTTTAGCCGAACTCCGAGCAAAAAGAAAGTAGATCTAAGACCCTGCCAGAAGTATGAAATAGTCAAAGGAATTGGAAGGACTGTGATAATCTTGTTGGATATTGCTCGGGTATCCAAGAGCGGATATTACAAATGGTTTAAAACCTCAGACGAACCAAATAAAGATCATGATGACTGCTTAATCATTAAAAAGATATTTGATAGGGGTAAGAGCAAGTGGGGCTTTAGAACAATACACATGAAGCTAAGATCAGATGAAAAAGTGATCATGAACCACAAGAAGATAATTAGGATCATGAACAAATATGGTTTGATCACAAAGATCAAAAGAAAAAATCCGTACAAAAGCATGGCAAAGAAAACCAAAGAGCATAGAACCTTTGAAAACAAATTGGATAGAAAATTCAAACAAGAAACTCCTTACAGATTTTTCTGTACAGATATTACATATCTGTTCTTTAATCGCAAGCTGGCATATCTTTCGGTCGTCAAAGACATCGCCAGCGGCGAGATAGTTTCTTGGGAATTATCCAAACATATCGATATGCAGTTAGTATTGAAGACGATGGAAAAAATGAAAAACAACAATGGTTCAAATTCACTTGATAAAGTATTGATACATTCAGACCAGGGATTCCATTACACAAATCCAAATTATATAAATATGATTAAAGATCTAGGCATGGTACAATCAATGTCGAGAAAAGGTAATTGTATTGATAATGCTCCGGTTGAATCATTCTTTGGTCACCTGAAGGACGAGATCGATTGTAGAAAATGCAGAATCTTTGAAGAGCTTAGAGAAGTAATCGCAGGATATATTGATTATTACAATAATCAAAGATATCAATGGAATTTAAAAAAGATGACTCCTGTTCAATACAGAAATCATCTTTTAGCCCAAAAGTAGGTTTTTTGAAAGTGTCCACTTTTTGGGGTACGTGTCATCTTCGGCGGTTTTTTGTTTACATTAAATTCTTCAAAGTGGTAGAATAAAATAAGGTCTTTAACTAAAAAAATATCAAAAACTTCAATGAAGAAAAATATATATATTATCATCGCCCTTGTTGTAACAGTCATTTTAGGGCTTACAATTTCTCATTTTATTAAAGAAAAGGAAATTCAAACAGAAGAATTCTCAGTAATAGATTATTATCCCAAAAGCGGACCAGTGGGGTCTTATGTATCTTTAAAGCTTAATGCTCCCGCAACAGAAGATGTGGAAGCATTATATGACGGGAAAGGAGTTTCCGCTGAAATATCAGAAGATGTTATAAGGATAGCTGTGCCGCAAGACGCTGAATCAGGCGATATCCAAATTAAACTCGGTGATGCTGTTAGCAAGCTCCTCCCTTTTTCCGTGAAAAAAACAGAACTGATAACATTAACATCCGAAACAGTAAAACCTTCTTCTGAACTTCAAACAATAAATTACAATGATGAGATCACTGTTGCCATACCAGCTGGTCTTCTAGACAAAGAAAGCACGCTTACTATTTCAGAGATGAAAAACGCTCCTCCAAATTCTATCAATGACATAGGGGATCGCTTTTTATTTGATGTTTCCATAGAAGGAATGGAACAGCTTGATGACTATATTGAAATAGGGGTAAAGTATGATCCAAACATGCTTAATCCGGATCATAGCCCTGAAGACCAGTTGATAGCCATGAGATGGAATGAAGAAGGGAAGTATTGGGTAAATTTGCCAGTCAGAGTAGATACTCAAAATAAAACCCTTTACATGATCACGGATCATTTAACGGGATTTGAGTGGGCAATAATCGCCGGAGTCTTTGTTGCGACTAAGCCGATAACATGGGCTCTAGAAAAGGTATTAAACGATGTATATATAACGCCCGGGGGTAATTTCAGGCTTCTTTACGATGAAGATGATATAAATAAAGACATTGCGTTAAATGATAATATATGGGTATCAACAATTTATCCCGGCCAAAATCGGATAAACTATAGTCCGAATTACCCAAAATGCATTCAAGATGTGGGAAACCTTTTTGAAACTGCTTATGAAAATTACATGAACTTAGGCTTTAAAGATCCGGTAATGAAAGAAGGATTTTGGACAGGAAAAAAATACAGGGATCCCATTATTGTTAAAATAGACTCCTTTTGGCTGGCCGTTACCAAGTCACCCAATTACGAAAAAGTTAATGAACGAATCCATATTCCTTCTATCCGTTTAAAAGAAGCTGGCACGATGAAAAAGACTATTGGTCATGAGTTGTTCCATCGTTTTCAGGAAGAGTACTATCTTGATGCAGAGCTTATGTTTTCAAGCAACGGCTGGTGGATTGAAGCTACCGCTGAATACGCCGGACACAATGTTGCTTGGAATCAGAAAATACCCGGTTTAGAGGAATATATAGGCCCGGACTTTTTAAACTATTCAATAACCACTACCGGAGAAATAAAAACTCCGGGCTGGAGCGATAAAAGGCATGAATATGCTTCCGCTCTATGGATAAGATTCTTAGTAGAAGACAAGGGACTTAATTTTAAGGAATTATCTGAATATGTGGCAGAGGGCAGTCCCTTGGAAAGGCTTGATTCTTTTTTCAAAACTAAAGGAGGGGATCTGGCAAGTTACTATAATGAGTTTGCCACTGGTTTGATATTTGACTATTTTACATTTTTTGAAAAATATCCCATAGCCAGCTTTAGCGATGATCCGCTTGAAATAACGAATAGCTTTTACGGCTGGGATCCAACTCTTTCAGACACTCAACCGCCTCCCCCTATAAGTAATCCGCCTGATATAGCGGACAGAAAGGATTCTATATCAATTCCCATGAAGACGCCTTCTCTGAGCATTGAGAGCGGAGGAGGGTCTCCAGGAATAACCGTTAAAATTTCTAGATCTGAGGGAGATAGATTTCATTCAGCTTCAAATAATTTTATTGCTTCTTTGCCTGAATCGAACAAGTTCATAATAAGGCCAAAAAATGCAGGAGGAATAAAGGACAGAATATATTTACTCGCGACAAACGGCACTAATAAGGACGGATCTTTCAATGTCACAGTAAGGCCTATTAACGAAACCACCGGAGAAGAAGGAGAAGCAATAAACCATACTTTTGAGCTTGAAGCTTGCAGCGCTAAATTATGGGTTGTTAGGGCTGAACTTGATCTAAACTTTAAAATAAAAGGAAGAATTTTTCCAGGCACATACTCTGAGTCGGCAAAAGTTGAGATCGTAGGCGGAGAATTTGAGGCAACCTGTTCTGACAGAGGAGACGGGTGGGGTGAGATTAAAGGAGTTTCCAACGGTTCTTTTGAGATCCATGCAGATTGCGGCAAGACTGAACCTTATTGGCAAACATATCCTCTCCATGATAAAAGTCTGACAGGGAAAGTGAGCGGTATTTATCATCCTTACGATGGACTTATGAATTTTATTATTCTCTATGATCCAAACAAAACCAGTGGGTTAGGTTTTAATGGAACTTTTATAGATGGCAAAGCAGCTAGCAGTGACTCTTGGAATTTAGAATGGTGCAACAAGGGAGTGCCGTTCAATGTTTTTAGATGGGAAGCTGAGATCGTAGAATAGGTAAAATTGACACTTTACAATAGACTTTACAATAGAAAGTTGACACTTTACAATAGACTTGACAATTAAATCTGCATAGTTTACAATAGACATACTATGGATTTAAAAAACTTTATCTTAAAAAAAGCAGGGGAACGCATTAAGTTTAAAACTTCGGATATTCTCAAGGACTTAAACCAAAAATTCAGCAGACAGCATATAAGCTCTATCATATGCGCTATGGTTAAAGAAGGTCTCCTGATAAAAGGAGGCACTACAATCAACGCTTTTTATGCTCTCCCGAAAAAGTTTCCTCTTTCTGAAAATATAATCAAACGAAAGTTTAAAAACGCTAACTTGGAAGAAAGCGAAATATTCAATAAACTCCAGGAACAAACCGCAATCATTAAGGGATTGGAAGAAAACGTTTCGAGTATTTTATTTTATGCTTTCACGGAAATGCTCAATAACGCCATTGAACATTCTTCGTCCAAGTACATTGAGATTGAACTTAAAAAAACACCGGACAAATTAAGTTTTACGGTGAATGATTTTGGCATTGGAGTCTTTAAAAACATTATGAAAAAAAGAAAGCTCAACTCTGAGATGAAAGCAATTCAAGATCTGTTGAAGGGAAAAACCACTACTCAGCCAAAAGCTCATTCCGGGGAAGGCATTTTCTTTACCTCTAAAATAGGAGACTTGTTTACCTTGGAAAGTTTTGGCTACAGATTGCGGATAGACAATGATCTTGATGATTTTTTCATAGAAAAAGTAAAACCTATGAAAAAGGGAACAAAAGTATGTTTTTCAATTTCTTTGAACTCAAAAAGGCATCTTAACGATATCTTTAAAGAATTCCAAACAAATCCGGAGGAACCGGCTTTTGATAAAACCAAAATTACAGTAAGGCTATACACAATGGGAACCATCTATATTTCCCGCTCTCAAGCTAGAAGAATATTATCAGGATTAACGAAATACAAAGAAGTTATCCTTGATTTCAATAAAGTGCCCACTGTTGGACAAGCGTTTGCGGATGAAATATTCAGAGTTTTTAAACAAAATCACCCCGAAGTGCTGATCAAACCCATTAATATGGCGGAACCCGTTAAGTTCATGATAGACAGAACATGTTAATTAAGAAATATAAATTATAATAAATTTATGAAAAAATATATCCCCTTAGTACAACAATCTCACTGCTGCGTTCCGGCTTGTATCCAAATGATCTTATTAAGAAGAAATATTCCATTAATATCACAAGAAGATATAGGATATAATTTGGGACTTATTGTTTCTGAAAAATATAAATCATTGTTCCAAAAAGTGAGAACAGGCAAAAAACCAATTTCAGGATGGGGAACTCAGGTAGGAAGATCTATTTATTCAATAAATAACTTCTTTAAAAAACATAAAATAGATCTTAAAGAAAATTACTTCTTTCTCTGTGAGCCAGAAGAAATAAGAAAATTTTTAAAAGAGAATTTAGATAAGGATATTATTGTTTGTTATAATTATCCAAAATTGTATGACAAAAAAGTGGAAGTTTGGGGAGCTGTCGCTATCATAGAAAATATAAAAGGAGATTGTATAACCTTGATCGACCCAGGATATACTCTTCCTAAATATAGAAAAGTTTCTTTAAAGAAACTATCTGAAGCAATAAAAATACACGGTGAAGCAAGGAGGGCTGGCTTTTGGATAATCTCTTAATTTAATAAGTGTTGCGCGATTATTGCTAAGCTCTCAGAATTATCTGGGAGCTTTTGACAAAATCTCAATTTATAGCTAAGTTTATTATGGTATAGTTCTTTGAAATAATTTAAAAAAGAGGTAGATGGAATGCATAAAAAAACTTATGGAAGAATGACGAAAGCAGAATATCCGCAAAAAAACATAGTAGAATTAATAAATAAACTGGCTAAAAAAAAGAAAATGTCCAGGGAGCTCAAAAACTTAGAAAACGGCTTTTATTTATTGATATATAAGAAACCGGAAAAAGATGCTATTTATAAAAGCAGTATAATCAAAATAATAGCAATAAACAAAACAGCAAAAACAATGGAAGTGATCAAATTCTATGGCCCGGACAGAGTCTCGCAATGGAAAAAAGAAGGCAGCGTACACATCTGGCAGGGTAAAAAGACTGCTAAAGAATTTTCAGGTTTTGATCTAAGATATTTTGGCATAACCGCAGGACCAATTCCAGACGATACCACTTCTTGCTATCACCCAATCCCATTGGATGCTAACGAGATAAAACAAGCAATAAAGGAAGCCAAGATTATCGCTGAAAAACTAGACATGCCTCTAATGTAAATCCGCTAATAATAGCGGATATTTTTTTAACAAAAAGACGGCTTAATTCGCCGTCTATTAATTTTTGCTCTATTATTCTAGACCCGATATTTTTTTCCAAAGCGATTTATCCAGAATTTTTATCTCGTCTTTAGTGGCTCCAATATCCTCTAGTGATATTCCAGCTTTTTTTAAAAACTTTGATATCAGATCAGAGTAATGTTTTTTACCGCTTGGACGAACTTCTTTGAATTTCTTCAAGCAATATTTCGCCTGAGATATATAGCCTTGTTTTTTCAGTCTAGACAGTGCTTCAGAAAGAGAATCAGCTTTTTCCCGATTTATATTAGATTTTTCTATCTTTGCTATTATAGAATCAACTTCCTTTTCTATATCATCGTGTTCTTCAGCAATCGGAGCTAATATTTCAATTTGTTTGATGTCAGTCTTGATTTGAGAAATTTTGCCTTTACTGACGAGCTTTTCTAGCTCCTCTTCGCTTGTTCCAATTTTTTTAAGGCTCGCTTCCCCATAATCCGCCAGCTCTTTCGCACAATTTATTATGCTTTCTATGTCTCGCTTTCCGACTTCTTCTTTTGCTAAAGCTAAACATATCTCCGCTTCCACCAGAGCCTGTTTTTTCCCCAATGTCTTAATTTTTTCATCTAAAACTAAACGAATATCTATGCTCTCTTCTGATGTTTTCCCTTTAACGCTTTGCAAAAGATACTTAGCATCTTGTTTTAGAGCTTCCAGCTCATTAGATATTTGCTTGTATCTTTTTGCCAATCCTTTTGCATCTTTCTTTTTCATTCTACATCACCAATCCATATTTATTTTATAAGAACTAAGTTCTTTCTTAAGAGACCATTTTTAAAGCAAAATGTCAAGTTTTTAAATATTACATTCTGCTCCAAAACACAACATTAAAAGAATAAAAAAGACGGCTGAATTTGCCGTCTTATATTTTTTAGAATCTCAAGAAAAAGCTCTTTTCCAAAATCCTGGTTCACAACTTCTTAATTCCTTTTCAGAAGTGTGAATAAATTCCGGATCTTTTCCAATTTTTTCCAGATATCTCACTACATCCTCAAAATGAGAATTTGCGATATGTTTACTGTCTTTTTTAGCATATTTTCTGCCTAATTCTAAACTCTGTTTTGCTCCAGACAAATATCCTTTTTTTCTCAATCTAGCTAGCTTTTTTGAAGAAGT
>JAGLPU010000028.1 GCA_023137175.1 Candidatus Parcubacteria bacterium
ATTGGTAATTCCAAGCGTTTTGTTAGAACTAAATACAAAATCATCACAATTCTTCCTGTTCTTCCGTTGCCATCAAGAAATGGATGTATGGCTTCAAATTGATAATGCATAATAGCCATACGCACAAGAGGATCAACATTATTAAAATCTTTATTATCATTAAAATAATCTTCAAAATTTTTAAGTTTGTTCATAATGACATCATGCCCCTCTGGCGGTGTATAAATCACTTCACCAGTTCTTGAATTTTTAATTTTAACATCTGAGATTTTTCTAATGTCTTTTTTGTTTGGCTCTAAAACAGATTGAATCTTTATAAAACTATTCGTATTTAAAAATTCATCTTTAAGCAACATCTTATATCCTTTGCGAAGAGCATCGCGATAATTCAAAATTTCTTTTTCTGCTCCAGAAAGTTCTGATTCTTTATAAATAACATCAGCTTTAAGGGCTTCTGCTACAGTGGTATTGATATTTTCAATTTTACTACTGGCAACTGCTTCTCGTATTGTCATTGGCGAAACTAAAATACCGCTATTTGGTAAAATATTGGCCATGCCTTTTAATTCAAAAAGAGAGTTGTTGGCTTTATTGACTAATTTCAAAAGAGCCACATCATCAAAATTGAAATTTGGAGGAAGTAATGGTAAATCATTATATGGAATTTTTTGATCAAACATGTTTTTATTATCTTGTATTATGCACATATTTTATCATTTTTTGTGCATAGTTGTCAATACATGCACAATCAGTATGCACAGCTACAAAATACCACAAAAAAAAGACATGCAATCAAACAAGTTCCCTGAGTCACAAAAGACTCCACTCAGGAGAATGGAGCCAACATTTCTTTATATGCTTGTTCAGACTGCTTACTTGGATTGTGGGATGATGTTGGAACTTATTTAATGAAAAAATTGTTAAAATAAAAAACCCTTATTTAAAAACAATGGTTCATTACAACTAATATTTATTTATTTTGACTATTTCACTATATAGCTTTGGCGCCCTTTCTTTTATTATTTCTTGATCTTTCTTCACTTCCATAAATTCTTCTTTCCAATGTTCGCGTGATGGCTGAAATCCGACAAAATTTAAAATTCCACTTTTTGCTAATTCTTCTCTTTCTGCCTCCGATAACTCTTCTTTAAAAAATATTTCAAAGTCTAACGCCTCGTCTGTATCGTAGGTTTCAACGGCTGTTTTGGGAAAACCTAAAAGCTCTCCGATCTTTTTATCATCCCCTTTTTCACATGCCCGAGTTAACTCCAATAATTTATTATTATTTTTAGCAACTTCAATTGAAAAGCTGGCAATTTCGTCCTCTAATTTTATATCACTTGCTCTATAAGAAAAACCTGCTTCATCTAAAATCTTTTTACTTTCTTCTAATTCTTTTTTAAATTTCTCTATAATTTTTAGTTCGTCTCCTTCTTTCCTTATAATTTCCGCATTGCCCAAAAAAGAAACATCTTTTCTGCCTAAAAGAAGGAGTGCCAAACTTAATTTATCGTCAGCACTTATACTGGCTTTTTCAATTATTTCAATTTTCTTTTTTTCTTCAATCTCCTGATTATTTTCAAAATTTTCTATATTACCCTTTTCCATAATTTTCGTTAAATTATTTATTATATTTATATTTTATCACAAAAGTGATAAAAAAAACAATCCCGAACTATTGGCTTGTTGTTAATAATTTTGTTTGTTATTCATATCTTTAATGAGTTAAAGATTATTTTTCAACTTTTAAAAATTTAGCATTAACAGCCACAATCACAGTAGAAAGCGACATAAACAGAGCGCCAAGAGCCGGGCTTAAAAGTATATTCCAATGATACAATACTCCAGCGGCAACAGGAATAGCGATAATATTATAACCAGTCGCCCAAATTAAATTTTGAATCATTTTTCTGTATGTTGACTTAGCCAAAGACACCACTCCAACAACATCCAGAGGATTACTTTTGATCAAAATCACGTCAGCGGTTTCAATGGCCACATCAGTACCAGCGCCAACCGCGATTCCAACATCGGCTTGCGCTAAAGCCGGCGCGTCATTTACGCCATCGCCCGTCATCGCCACAATCAAATTGCGGGATTGAATTTCTTTAATTCTGGCTGATTTATCTTGGGGCAACACTTCTGCCACAAATTCATCAATGCCAATTTCTCTGGCCACTTGTTCTGCTACCTGGCTATTGTCTCCCGTAAGCATTATGCTTTTTATACCCATACCTTTTAACATCGCAACCGCTTTTTTTGATTCCGGCCTGACAATATCAGCCAAAGCAATCGCGCCGATTAGCTTATTATCCGCCAAAACATAAACAATTGTCTTGCCTTGTTTCTTGATTTCTTCAATTTTTTTGTTTTCTACCTTTATGTTTTGTTCCCTTAAATAACCGGGGCTGGTAATTATTATTTTTTTATCTTTAACAATTCCCTGAGAGCCTTTACCTGGAATAGATTTAAAATTTGTAACATCATAAATTTCCTTAGCTGAAGCTACGATGCCTTTGGCGATCGGATGGCTGGAATGAGAGTCAACCGAAGCGGCTAAAGTTAAAACTTCATTTTTGTCTGCGTTTTCAGAAAAGCTGATTATATCCGTAACCCCAAATTCCCCCTTAGTCAAAGTGCCTGTCTTGTCAAAAACGACGGCATTCACTTTTCTGGCACTCTCAAAAGCCAATCTGTTTCTAATCAGAAATCCATTACTGGCCGCTAATGAAGTTGAAACCGCCACCACTAAAGGCACGGCCAAACCCAAAGCATGCGGACAAGCAATTACCATTACCGTTACCGTCCTTTCAATAGCAAAATACAATTCCTTTTCTGTGAATAATAACCAAAAGAATAAAGTCGATATGCCAGCGGTTAAAGCGCCGATAGTCAGCCATAAAGCGGCTTTATTCGCCAAATCTTGCGTTTTGGATTTGCTTTCTTGAGCTTGTTGAACTAAGCCAATCACTTGTGATAAATAGGAGTCTTTGCCTGTTTTCTCTACTAGAACAATAATTGACCCTTCGCCATTGACCGAAGCGCCGATAACTTTATCGCCAGCTTTTTTAAAAACAGGGTTTGATTCTCCCGTGAGCATGGCTTCATTAATTGACGTTTCTCCTTTAATTACCTCGCCATCAACAGGAACTTTTTCACCCGGCTTTACCAACACTTTATGGCCAGCTTTCAATTCTTCAATCGCGACTTCTTCAAAACTGCCATCTCTTCTAACTTTATGAGCAGTAAACGGCATCAGCTTAGCTAATTCTTCTAACGCTCGGCTGGCGGCCATGATAGATCGCATCTCAATCCAATGACCCAAAAGCATAATGTCTATCAACGTCACCAACTCCCAAAAAAATAACTTTCCCGTCAAACCAAAAACCACAGCCGAACTATACGCGTAAGCGGTCGTAATTGCCACCGCGATTAAGGTCATCATTCCCGGCGATTTTTTCTTGGCTTCATCCCAAAATCCTTTTAAGAATGGCCAGCCGCCGTAAAAATAAATAACGGATGATAAAATAAACAAAACATATAAGTCGCCTGCGAAACTAAATTCCCAACCAAGAAAGTTTTTAATCATTGGCGAAAGCGCTAATACGGGCAAAGTTATTAGCAGACAAACAAAAAAACGTTTTCTGAAATCAACGACCATATGAGCATGGTGATTTTGATATCCTTTATGACTCATTTTTTCCATATCTTTTTCTGAAGAATGATTGTGTTGATTGTGAATTTTGTGATCCATATTATTTTATATAAGGCAT
>JAGLPU010000029.1 GCA_023137175.1 Candidatus Parcubacteria bacterium
GGCGCGAATTACCGGGCCTTATGTCCTTTTCATGCGGAAAAGTCTCCTTCTTTTTTTATTTCTCCGGCTCGCCAAATTTGGCATTGTTTTGGCAGCTGCTCCGAGGGAGGTGATATTTTTAAATTCGTGATGAAGATTGAAGGGGTGGAGTTTGTTGACGCTTTGCGCATTCTGGCTCAGAAGGCCGGAGTGGAGCTGCAAAAACAGGATCCTAAGATAAGAAGCCAGCGACAGCGGCTTTGCGAGGTATGCAGTTTGGCAGGACAGTTTTTCAGCAAACAGCTGGAATCAAGCAAAAAAGGCCAAGAGGCAAGGAAGTACCTTTTAAACAGGGGAATCAGCGAAGAATCAATCGCAAAGTGGCAGATAGGTTATGCTCCTGATTTGGCTGAAGCTTTGTCTGATTTTTTAGTTGGAAGAGGCTACAAAAGGAATGAGGTGGATCAGGTTGGGTTGGCAGTCAATAATCGCGATCGGTTCAGAAGCAGAATAATGTTTCCGATCTTTGATCTAAGCTCGCAGATAATCGGTTTTGGCGGACGGATATTCGGAGACAGTAAAGACACTGCCAAATATGTTAATACTCCAAATACTTTGCTTTACGACAAGAGCCGGGTGCTTTACGGCTTAGATAAGGCCAGGATGGAAATAAGGAAAAAGGACAGATGTATTTTGGTGGAAGGATATACTGATGTTATCATGTCTGCCCAATCCGGAGTGGAAAATGTGGCCGCAGCTTCCGGAACAGCTTTGACTGAATACCAACTGGGAATTTTGCGCCGCTATTCAAATAATCTGCTAACAGCCTTTGATATGGATACAGCCGGCAATTCAGCCACGAGAAGAAGCATAGATTTGGCCCAGGTTCAAGGTTTTGATGTTAAGGTGATAATAATGCCTTCGGGCAAAGATCCGGCTGATGTTATCGTTGACAACCCCAAGCAATGGCAGGAGTTGACCGAGAAAGGGCAGTCTATTTTGGATTTCTATTTTACCACTGCTTTCGCGGCTTTTGACAGTTCAACCCCGGAAGGAAAAAGAGAAATTTCCAAAGAATTGCTTCCATCAATTAAAAAGATTCCCAATCAGATTGAGCAGTCCCATTGGATACAGGAATTGACGAAAAGATTGGGAGCGAAAGAAGAGGATGTGCGGGCAGAGCTGCGTAAGTGCGTATTGGAAAAAGAGCAGTATAAGGGTCTGCAAGCTACTGAAGTTTTCCATGACAAAGGAAAGAAAAGAAAACAACTTATAGAAGAAAGAATCATCTCCCTGGTCATGAAGGCTCCGCAAGGATTAAAGCAGATTACTGATTTTGATTATTTCTCCGATAAGATTAAAAAGATTTTGGATTACATAAAAAGCAATCCGGATATCTATTCCGAATCAGCCAAGTTTTTGGAAAAGTTGAAAGAAAAATTTCCTGAATTGGCTGACGATTTAAACCATCTTTGCTTCCAAGCGGAAATTCAAGAACATGATATTAAGCCGGAAGAGGAGATAAAAATATGCTTAGCAGAGTTGAAAACTTTGGAAACTAAAGCTAAGCTGGATGAAATATCTTTAAATATTAAAAACGCTGAATCAGCTAAAGATACTAATAAAGTTAAGGATCTAATGAGTACTTTCTATAAACTAGCTAACGAACTAAATAATGAAAAAGATAACAAAAACTAAAAAAGCAACCGTTAAGAAAACAGTTAAAAAAGTTGCCGTCAAGAAACAGGCGCTGAAAACAGTCAAAAAAACTGTAAAGAAACCCGCGGTAAAAAAGACAGTCAAGAAAGCGGTTAAAAGGACCGTGAAAAGAAAGTCGGCTGGCAATGTATTTCCTTTGGAAAAAGTGGAAACTTTAATAAAGAAAGCGTCTTTCCGGGGATTTATCACTTATTCTGAGATTCTTTACTCTTTTCCCGAGATAGAAAAGGACATTCATGGATTGGAAGAGTTTTTTCTAAATTTAGAGGAAAAAGGGATTGAGGTTAAAGAGTCAAAATCATATTTAGATACAGAGAAACCAACCAAAAAAGGAAAAAGTAGTCTGGAGCCGCGCATTGATTCGGTGCAGATGTATTTGAAAGAGATCGGAAAGATTCCTTTTTTAACCTCAGCGCAGGAAAAAGAAACTGGTCAAAAGATTGAAAAAGGAGAAGAACAGGCCAGACAAATCTTAGCCCGTTCCAATTTAAGACTGGTAGTTTCCATTGCCAAAAGGTATATTGGACGTTCACCCAATTTAACTTTATTGGATCTAATCCAAGAAGGAAACCTGGGTTTATTCCGGGCAGTGGAGAAGTTTGACTGGAAGCGGGGATATAAGTTTTCCACTTATGCCACTTGGTGGATAAGACAGGCAATCACCAGGGCACTGGCAGACCAGGCTAGAACCATTAGAATTCCTGTGCATATGGTGGAAACAATTTCCAAATACAGCCAAGTAAGAAGGCGATTAACCCAGGATTTAGGCCGAGCTCCTTTGCCGGAAGAAATTGCCTCTGAAATGGGGATTGATGTGAGTAAAGTGCACCATGTAATGAAGATTTCCCAAGATACGGTTTCTTTGGAGACGCCGGTGGGAGAAGATAAAGAAGACAGCGTGCTCTCTGAGTTTATAAAAGACGATAAGGCTATTTCTCCGGCAGTGGAAGCAGGCCGGAAATTGCTTCGGGAAAGACTAGAGGATATTCTGGTTGATTTATCTTCCAGGGAGCAAAAAATACTTTCAATGAGATTTGGGCTTGAGGACGGAATAACCCATACTCTTGAGGAGGTAGGGCAGGAATTCGGTGTAACCAGAGAAAGGATTAGACAGATTGAAGCCCGGGCTTTAGAGAAAATACGGGAGCACGATGGCTTGAAAAAGTTAAAAGGATATTGAGATGGTTCCGAGACTTTTTCGTTACGAAATCTTATATTCTCAGCTACAATTTCGTTAAGCTGCTTAAAAAGATTTTCACCGTAGCTGCTACTACGCCTCAAATCTTTTTATTTGCTTTTCTCATTTCGCCTAAAAATCTAAGATTTCGTAACGAAAAAGTCTCGGAACCATCTCATAAGAGTTGATAATTTTTTTCAGTTCTGTTATAGTACTCTCATAATCCGCGGTGGCGCAATGGTAGCGCGCGTGCCTGTTAAGCACTAGGTTGTAGGTTCGAATCCTACCCGCGGAGCCAAGTAGCGAAAAGTTCGAGAGACCGAACTATGTTAAAAAATCGCCAAGTAGGCGATTTTTTGTTAGAATAAAGGCACTATATTAAATTTATAAATAAAAGGTAAGAATAATTATTTAATATTCATTTTCTATTTTGAGTGTGATAATATGAGAAATTCTATAGGAACCCCACTTTCTTCAAACGCCTTAAAAATAATGCTCCTTGGTTGCGGGGAGATAGGAAAAGAGATAATAATGGAAGCACAGAAATTCGGTATCGAAACCGTAGGTGTTGACAGGTATGCCAATGCACCCGGTCACCAAGTAGCGCATAAATCCTATGTTGTGGATATGAAAGATGCAGGCGCTTTGCGTTCAATTGTGAATAAGGAAAACCCGGATGTAATAATACCGGAAATTGAAGCAATAAATCTTGATGTTCTGAAAGAATTTGAAGAAGAAGGATTTCTTGTCATCCCCAATGCAAAAGCGACATGGACAGCGATGGAAAGAGAAAGGATAAGAGAATTGATTGCCAAAGAAGCAGGCGTCCCGACATCAAAATACGCCTATGCAAGTACAGATAACATGCAGGAAGTAAAAGAAGTCGTCCAAAAAACAGGATTTCCATGTTGGATTAAGGCAATTATGAGTTCAAGCGGCCAAGGATCTTCATTTGTAAAAAATTCCGATGATGTTGAGAAAGCCATAGCAGATGCAAAACAAAATGCAAGAGGCTCCGGAGAAAAAGTCATAATTGAAGAGCATGTCCCATTTGATATTGAAATAACAGAACTAACCGTTAGGCATTTGTCTGACTCCGACAAAATAATAACCAGCTTTTGCAGACCAGTCGGTCACTATCAGATCGATGGAGACTATCATTCCAGCTGGCAGCCGTGGGTTGAACCTGACACAGTTGTAAATGGAAAAAAGATTACATCTGAACTCATCGAACTGGCAGAAAAAAGAATATACCAAGCCGCTGGAAAAATCACAGACGCCCTTGGAGGTCTTGGGCTATTCGGCTGCGAGTTGTTTGTGGTTTTTGATATAGAAAATGAAGATGTAAAGGTCTATGGGAACGAATGTTCTCCAAGACCACACGACACAGGCATGGTAACATTTATAACACACCTGCAAGGTCTCTCACAAGCGGGCTTGCATGTCAGAGCTACATGCAGACTGCCTGTTCCTGCCAGAGAATGGGAGGGCTTTCGTGTGATAGACAACATAGTTCCAGGAGCATCTCATGTCATCCTTTCTCCTGCCACAGGCCGGGAACCAATATTCAGGAATATCTCTAAATCCTTAGAAAAACCAGGCACATCTGTAAGACTTTTTGGTAAACCGGTTACGCATATTAGGAGAAGAATGGGTGTTGCTCTTGCAATAGCAGACACGGCAGAACAAGCAAAAATAAAGGCAGAAACTATTGCCCATACAATTGAGATGAAAACACTGGAAAGTCCGCAATGGAAAAAGCAGGATATACTTGAAAAGCATCTGGCACATAAGGATTGATTAATGTTTTCATAAAAAAGGTTTCTGACACCTTTTATTTCAATTCTGGAATATAAATACGCCTATCCGCTCTTTCAATCGCGGTTCTAACGTCGTCCACGGTGCGGAGCCAAATTATATGTTGTGGGTTGCGGAACACTCAAGAAAATGATAAGCTGGCTAAACCAACTATTAAAAAGAAAACAAATGTTCAGCCGACACTTCGTCGGCCTATTTGTTTGTTTAGACAAAATTAACAGTTATTCCTTAAATTTGTCTGTAAGGGGTCTGCCGTCTTGATTCATGTGGATTGATATGGTTCCTTCGCGATATGACCATTGTTCCTGGGAAGTATCAAATTCAGTAAAATCAGCAATCACTAAATCATCATTATCTGACCAATAAGGAGTTTGGTAAGTTCGAAAAGTATTATTGTCTTTTCGATTGGCTAGTCCTGTTAAATTGGAAAGCGTAATAGGAAATGGTTTAGCGTAATGAATATTAATCGACGAGATATCGGTGGTGTGATCTGTGTATACAAACTGCATGCCATCATGTGACCAAACGCATTCTTTGCCTGATCCCAATTCTCTAGAATCTTCTCCGTCGGCTTGAGATATATAAACGTATTTTGGTATCATAGCCTGCCCAATAATACACAAGTGATATTTGTAAGGATCGGGGTGCACCTCAATAAACTTATCTATTTTTTCAAACTCTTTAGCTGTAATAATCTCTCTTTCAACCCCTCGAGGCGTTATGCTGACAACCTTTCCCTCTTTAATTTGTATTTCTCGCTTAGCATGGTCTTTGACTTTTTCAATATCCGGACAAATAATCAAATTAGCTGAAAGACCGCTTAATACAAGCCCTTTGTCTGGAATAAAATCCATGTCTGATAGATAATCATATCGTCTTTCATATTCAGTTTGAACCAAATTTTCGAGCCAAATAGTTGATACTTCTGCTCCGTCATAATAATAAAAAGATGTCTTAGCCCAAGGATCATCCCCCGAAATAAAAACTTCACTGTCTGAAGGAGCATAAAGCTTTAGCGGAGTAAAACCATCAGGTAATCGAACTTCATGTGAGCACCGCCCGTTTTCAAATTTATAAATATGTTCATCAATACCAATAAAACCCAGAGCTGGGTGCGGAAAATATATCGACTTAACGTCATCGGGTAATTCACAGCGGGTTTTTCTCCACTCTCCTAAGGTATAGCTATAAATTTCATTGTTAAAAGCCGCATAACCGACAGAATCTGACACCATGTAAATTTTGGGATAAAATGTTCTTTCACCGGGGTACTCAAATTGAATTGTCGCTTTTTTGTTTTGATATCGGGCAATCACTGATTTTTCTTTGGTGGACCCAGCGATATAAACAGCGCCGTTGTCGGTAGCAGATATTGAATACGGATCCATTTTCCCTAAGCCGGGAACATATCTCCATTGGATCCCATCGTGATACATCAAAGCATCCTCATAAGCAATAAATTTTTCGCCCGTTTGTTGACTAACAGCCATATCAAAAATATTTAAAGTTCCCATCTTGTTATCATTTATTGCTTCGATTTTCCCTAACTCAATTATTTTCGAACCATCAAATTTTTTCATGATGGGCCCGTGGGTTAAATAAATTTCATTGGGACTAATTGCTTCTACTTGTCGTACGAGGTTGTAGCGGCTATCTCCATCATAATTTTCCGGTAAAGTTGGTACTGCATAACAAACGTCACCCAACACATCTTGGCTAACTTGGGGAAGACTGGTTAATCTGCTTTCGGTATTGAAAATTGGAGTCTGGAAAGTTGGCAGCTCCCAGCCGGCATCAATATGATCCAGACGGTATATCCTGCCGTGAGCTGTATACCATAAATTTTGACCATCCCAGCCAATATGCTTGCCGCTGGTTCTGTATAAGGAGTCAGCTAAATATATTTCAGTTGTATTGAATTTATCATTTTCTAGAGATGTTTTATGAATGCGGTTACTGCCATATGATATCCAAAGATCACCGCTAGCCCAAACAAAATCCACAATGCCAGAGTAATCAGTTGTATACTCGGAAACAATTTCTCCATTTTGAGCAATTTTATAAACTTTATTGCCACCGCCTATCCACCAATAATCGTCATAAAATGTCATGGTCTTAATACCTTGGTCTTTAAATGAAAAAGTTTCTAACACTTCTCCTTCAAAAGACAATTTCATCATTGAATCAAGAGCCAAGATCCATAAATTAGTTTGATCCCTAGCAACATCAATCACTTTAAAATCTCTATTTTTGGAATAATATGTATCATCCTGGTAAATTTCATCTGTTTTCATGCTTACATATGAGCCGTCTGCGTTTTGCTTAACAATTCTTTCGCTGGCAACGCCCAAATGTTGTGTAGCTGGTCCAGCTATGATAAAAGCATCTCCATCCCACACCATCCCAACCATCGGATTATATTGACCAGGGATCGGTTCTTGAAAAGGTGTCTTGTAATCTGAAATATCTATTTTATAAACTATGGCACTTCTTATTTTTTCATCGGTCCAACATTTTTCTGGACTTTCTTTACCTATGATCCAAAGAAACTTCCCTTCTTTAACAAAACCGGTCGGTCGGTAGGGATAGTTAATATATTGCTCTTTTTCGCAATCTTCATCTTCTTGGGGAGCAGGATACTGCTCAAGAATATTAAACGAGTTATCCATTTTCACAATTTTGTGTTTCCAATCTTTCATCGAAAGAGCCCAATAATATTGCCCATCAAAATGCAAATATGAAATTTTGCTTGGCATTTCATGTAAAGAGACAAGCGAACCATCTTGCTTTACTTTCATAACTGTATTATCGCTAATACTAATAGCCAAATTACCATCCCACGTTATTCCTGTTGGTTCTTTTTCAAGCTGAAAAGAGCCTTGTTGTTCTCCTTTGGCATTAACCTGATAAACAGTCTTTGTATCCTTTTCAATTATCCAAAAATATCCAGACGGAGTCCAAGTCATATATTTATCACCTTCTTCGGCAAGGAAAGAAAGAGTCACTCCGGAAATTTTTTCTCCATTATTTTGATCTATTTTTGATAATTCATTGTTCTCTAATATCCAAAGACCGTCTTTATTTAAGACAATGGCGTCGCCGCGTGTGCTTGGCGTTTTAAATGCCGCATGGCTCATCATCTTGTCAGAAGAAACATTCGGTCTGGACAATGGTTTATTAACAACAACTACTGCTTGTACTGGATCAGACCATAAGCCTTCAGCATCTTGAACCCTTAAGGTAACCGTCTTGTTGCCTTCATTATAATAACTGTAATTTATGATTCGATTGGTTCTCCATTTGGTGCCATCCCCAAAATTCCATTCATAACCACGCAAAGCAATATGACCATCGTAATCAATTCCTTGCGCTTGAAAGATAACGCTTTTTCCTGACTCTGTAGGATTAGAATGAATAAGCTGTATTTTGGCCACAGGTTTTTGGTTTAATATATCTCGCCCGATTATTACCTGATTATTTTCTTCCTCTCGCTCTTCAATTATGTCGTGTGGGTCGATCTTGAAACTAACGATCTCTCCTTCCTCAGGAGAATACTGGAATAGCTTGTAATCCCATTCCATTCGTGGGTAACTTCCATTACTATTTCTGGGACGAAGACTATCCATTTGAACTGTCGTAAGCAGCCGCCAATTGCTATCGTTTGTTTTTTTTGAGTACATAGCTAATCCATATGATCCACAATATCCCTTACCAATATTAGCTACCGTAACTCCGAATTTACTTTTAGCGCCATCTTCTCCAGGAATATATTTGACTCCTTTTAGAGGATCGTTTATGTCTAAACCAAAGGCAAGATCGGCCATATAAAAACTAATATCTCCCGATTCTGCCAATTTTTTGCCATCTTCTATAATCGGTTTCAGCCAGCTTACGCAAGCTATCTGCTGTTCCAATAATCCTTGAATGCCGTCAGCAAAGTCTAAAGAATCAAAAACTCCTTGCAGTAGATCAGATGGTTTAGCAGTGCCGCAATTCATTTCAAAAAATTTCTGACTCAATTCATCAGCCAAGCCAATATTCCATAAAAAATGATTAGCTTTGCACAATTCTACGTTAAAATCATATTCATCACTGTGATGAATCACTTCTCCCCATTTTTCAATTATTTCCCCGGTGTCTAAATTAGTTTTTAACCCGGAACTGTCATCGTTGTAAGTTATTAAAGCATTATTATTTAGATCAGTGGAGATGAAATTTGCTTTAGTTGAACCAAAACCCGTAGTTTGCACAAACAAGGCAGTTTGGCCATTTTCTGACTGAAGTGGAGTAATGGCTGTAGAAACACCAATTTCATCAATTGATTCTAAAGTCGGCTCAATAATTGTGAATCCGCGGTCTTGAGCCAAAGAGAATATTTTATTTACAAATGGAGTTTGTTCAATCTTCTTTTTGGAATCTTCTGGTGCAATAATATTTTTTTGCGTAATTAGAAACCCCTCTTCGCTTTGAGTTTCTAAAACAGAGGAATCTATAGTGATAGTGTCATTGCTTTGCCGAGCCTCTTTTTTAAATAAAAATATAACCGTCAAAATTGCAGCTATTAATACAACCAGAGCAATTAAAAAAATGATAATTTGTTTTTTCTTCATACCCATATTATTCCACATTTTCTAAGCAGACGCCATACCAACCTCACCAAGACGTCAATAGGAATTTTACGGACGAGAATAGGGCTATTGCTCTATTTTTTATTATACTTAGATTCTAGAAACTAAGAGATATAAGAATTTTCAAAAATTCTTTCTCAAAGTATTAGAAATTTTAAATAGCAGGGAAGCAAACTATATTTTTATAGCTTTTGATTTTAAATCTGGGACATAAACCTTGCTTGATTCCATAATCTTGGTTCTAACGTCGTCCACGGTGCGGAGCCAATTCTATAGTGTCATTATAGAATTTAAAGAATCGCTTTTTCAGCAATTTTCTGATAAAATAGAATAAAGGTTGATAATTAATAAAATTATAAAAAATATGAAAGAAGAAGGTGGATCAGCCGTTTACTGTTTAGGATTAATCGGTGCGGCTGTTTATTTCATTAGTAATGCCACAACATTTTGGATGGGAGTTGTTGGTTTTTTAAAAGCTTTAGTTTGGCCTGCCTTTTTGGCCTACTACGCTTTTGAATTTTTACTTAAATAGATTGTTTGAATATAAAATCTTCTGTTTTAAAAGAAATAGAGGATTTTAGAGTGATAATTTAATCTTGGAAATTTCTAATTCTTCTATCATCTCCCTTTAATCTACGGCTCTGAGTGCGTTCAATAGGGAGAGCTAAGCATTTTTCTTGTTGTTTTTATCCGTCTTGCTATACTGAATAAGCATAGAACAGTTGTTACAAAAAAGAAAAGGTCGTAAATCTAGAAAATTAATTATAAAAACAAAAAAATGAATAAAACTATTGGTATTTTAGCCGGCGTAGGTATTTTACTAGGTATTATCTCTATGCCTGTGTCAATTCAAGCTAGAGAGGCAACCACTTTTTCATCAGAAGAGTTGATCCAGACAATGAATCAACAAATTCAAGAGTTAATGGAGCAGATACAAGCGCTGACAGCGCAATTAGATTCGCTTAAAGAAGCAAAGGGAGAGGTAAAAAAAGCAGTAAAAGAAATTGAAGGAACTTTGAGGCTTACAAGCCAACTGAGGAGAGGAATGAATGACGAAGATATAAAGTTATTGCAAGAAGTGTTGGCAACAGACCCGGAGGTTTATCCTGAAGGCCTTGTCACAGGATATTTTGGTCCGCTGACGGAAAGAGCGGTAAAAAGATTCCAGAAGAAGATGGGAGTTGAACAGGTTGGTCTTGTTGGGCCGAAAACTTTAAGTAAAATAAACGAGTTGCTTGAAGAAGGGGCCGGGGCTTCCGGAAAGGTGCCGCCGGGTCTTTTAGTTTCTCCCGGAATTAGGAAAAAATTAGGTTACGTGCCTCAACCGCCTTCTGATCAAAAACTCCCGCCCGGTATTAGTAAAAAATTAAGCGGAGAGGAAGAAGAGGAAGAAGATATCGTAGCGCCTATTATTTCAGCAATTGCAGCCAGCAGCACTACAGCGAGTTCAACTCAAATTACATGGGTTACTGATGAAGACGCGGATAGCAAACTTTGGTATGATACTTTGACCCCGCTTGTTATTGCTACTTCAACATCCATGGTAAGCTCTTCTGATTTAACGATAAATCATGACTTAACCTTGACTGGTTTGACAGCAAGCACCACTTATTATTATCTGGTAACCTCTGCTGATGCTTCAGGCAATATAGCAACTAGCAGTGAAGAGTTATTTACCACTCTTTCTGAACAATAAGAAAAGCCACCATCACTGAGGAACGATATAATGATTAAATTAGATTTTGCCATTGTTTAGGAGAAGTCAAAGCAGACACGTAGACTTTTCTACTTCCTCGGGATTAATATTGTTAAAAAATCGCCAAAACGGCGGTTTTTTGATAAAATGAAAATATGAACAAAAAAACACTCATTTTTTTAATAATAATTATTGTTTTTGGAATCATAGCATACTTCACAATCTTTAAACCGGGCGAAACACAAATCACTGATATTAATAATTTTGAAGAATGCGTTTCTGCCGGCTATTCAGTAATGGAAAGTTATCCCAGGCGATGCGAGATGGATGGTAAAATATTTACAGAGGATATTGGTAATGAATTAGAAAAATTGGATTTGATAAAAGTAGATAACCCGAGGCCTAATCAAGCTATTGAAAGCCCACTTTATATCACAGGGGAAGCGAGAGGGTTTTGGTTTTTCGAGGCCGACTTTCCAGTTAAACTTTTTGATGACAATGGTTTCCTTTTAGGCGTGACGCCGGCTCAGGCTTCAGGCGATTGGATGACGGAAGATTTTGTGGCATTTAAAGCCACGCTTCTTTTTGCAGTTCCTTCTACTCCAAAAGGCAAATTGGTTTTGGAAAAAGATAATCCATCAGGATTGCCAGAACATGCAGACGAATTAATAATCCCTATTTACTTTAAAGAGATGCCAGAAAGTTCACAAGAGTTTATGACCATAAAAATATTTTTGAGCGACTCCAACTTCCTAAATGAGCCGTATTTTGATTGTTCTCGGACCATGGCTGTTGAAAGACAAGTTCCTGAAACTCTGGCGGTTGCCAGTAATGCCGTTAAAGCTCTTTTACGAGGGGCAACACAAGAGGAAACCAATCAAGGATTTGTTTCAAACATAAGTTCAGGAGTGAGAATCCAAAGTTTAAATATTGAAAATGGCGTAGCCAAAATTGATTTTAATGAACAGTTAGAGTTTCAAGTTGGTGGTTCCTGTCGAGTCACAGCAATTAGAGCTCAAATTACGGAAACCTTAAAACAATTTTCAACAGTAGACAGTGTAATTATTTCAATCAACGGCCGGACTGAAGATATTTTGCAGCCCTGATAATGTGAGTTTTTAGCAGAGGCAGTGAAAAGATTGAAAGATAGAACTGCGTCAAAAAAATTGCCAAAACGGCGATTTTCTGTTATGAATAGAAATATAAACTAATAAAATTTTATGAAAAATTTTAACAATACATTCAGCCAGAGAAACAATAATGATTCTAGAAAAAGAGATTTTAAGAGAGGAGGTCAGGAAAAAAGGCAATTCGGTAATAGAGATAGGGAGAGGCCGCAGATGCATGAGGCAATTTGCGCTGATTGTGGGAAAAGATGCGAGGTTCCTTTTAAACCAACCGGAGACAAGCCTGTTTACTGTAGCCAATGTTTTTCAAACCATAGAGAGAGCCCGGTCTCTAATAGATCTGAAAGAAGGGATCATGAAAGGCCTAGATTTCAAGATAAAAGGATGTTTGATGCAACATGCGATCAATGTGGAAAAAGGTTTGAGTTGCCCTTTAGGCCAACCGGTGATAAACCAGTTTATTGTAATGATTGTTTTGGTAAAGGCGGCAATTCTTTAGACAAGAACAAGAACAAGAATAAACCTGTTGATCAACATAAAGAACAGTTTAACATGTTAAATGCTAAGCTTGATAGGATTATAAGAGCTCTAGCTTTGGCTATTCCAGTAAAAGAAGAGGAAAAAACAGAAAAAAAGAAAACGGTAAAGAAGAAAGAGGCGGTGATCGAAAAGAAGAAAATAGTAGTTAAAAAGAAGAAAGAAGTAATTGTGAAGAAAGAAAAAGCGAAGAAGCCTAAAAAATCTACTGATAAAAAGCCAAAACCAAAACCAAAAGCGAAGGTGAAGAAAGATAAGAAAAAATAGTTTAGTCGTTTGCGACCAAGTAATATCAGAGGTCGAAATGTCAACTATAATAATAGGAAAGTATGTTCAAAACAATAATTACAATTATTATAATAATCGTTGTTATGGGCTTGGGCTATTGGTTTTATCAGTCAACTTCGGCGCCTGAAACAATAACTGAAAAAGAATCCAAGAACTGTGAAGTTGACGCTGATTGTGTTGTTTTTGGAAAAGATGGAGACTGCAATTGTGGATGTTTTAATGAAAACTATCAATGGGAAAAAGAAGGCGATTGTTTTTGTGCGGCCCCAAAGTCATGCAAATGTGTAGATGGGAAATGCGAGGAGGTTTTTGAAGAAAACAAAAAAACAGCAATAAAGAATCTTTTTGCTGATAAATATAATAAAGATGCTTCAGAGATAATCATAGAAATCAACCAGGAGACAGAGAATCACATTAGAGGCACAGTTGTGCTTCCTCCCGGAGGTTCTGAAAATTCAGGCATGTTTTTAGTAGTTAGAGCTGACGATGATTGGAAATTAGTGCACGATGGCCATGGCACTGTCCCTTGTCTGGTTGCCGCAGAATACAATTTTCCGGCAGACATGGTTAAACAATGCGTTGGCGGAGATACCTTTGTGGAAGACAGAAGAGAAGAATTTTGTTTGAAGTCCGGTGGTCAATTAACAACCCCCCTATGCTGCAAGTCAACAGAGGATTATCCAAATCTCTGTCTTGTTGGTCCATGTGGCTGTTCACCAGAAAATAGTCATCAAGTTAAGATCTGCGATTGTGGAAATGATAAATGTTTTAACGGTAATGAATGCGTAGTTCTGGAAAATCAATAGAAAAATCTTCAACGAACCAGATTCTAATAAAACCCGTCCCTCAGAGTTAAGCAGAAATAGAGTCAATATTTTCTATTTCAATTTTGGTACATAAATATGTTTATCCGTTTTTTGAATTGCGGTTCTGGCGTCGTCCACGGCGCGGAGCCAAGCAGTGAAAACCGGGCGAAGAGTCCTGTTTTATTCTGAATCAGCTTGTTTTTCGGATAAAAAAGTGGTAGTTTTAGATTAGGAAATAGATAAATTCATGAAAAAAAATTGGGGATTTTATTTCGGAATTTTTGAAAGAATTATAATATTTTCCGTTGGAATCTGGACATTTTTTAATTTACAGCATTCTTATGTCATTGAAAAAGGCTTAGTTTTTAGGCAGGCAGTTTTTATTGTTTTGATTTTTGTTATTCCTTGCTTGGCTTATAGAAGAAAAATTCTTCTGAAAGATTTTCCTTTTAAAGCTGATGCCATAATTTTAAGCCCGCTTCTTCTTGATACTATAGGGAATTTTTCAACTCATTTTATATTAAGTTACGACCGCTGGGCTTTTTTTGACAAAATTGCTCACTTCTGGGGTTCGGGAGTTTTTACTTTCCTGTCTTTTATTGTTTTAATTTCTTATTTCTACACCAAGAACAAAAAACCTGAGATTTTCTATCTTTTTTGGCTGAGTTTGGCGATTGGTATTATTTCAGAGGGATTTTGGGAGATATGGGAATATTATTACGATTTCAGACACGGAACTATTTTAGTGGGCGGCTTGAGCGATACCTTGGGAGATATAGTTGCCGGTTTCTTTGGGAGCTTGGCTGCTTCCGGCCTTTGCTGTTTTTGGTATATCCGATTAAAAATCGGGGCAAAGAAAAAGTATCTTTTCAATTTTTCTCGATTGTTTACCAATCAACAGTTCTGAACGCGTCCCACTGGGGAGCCATGCCCTCGGCCGCTATGGGCGGGGCAGTGAAAAGTTCGATAAAAAACCGCCGAGAAGGCGGTTTTTGTTAGCGCAAAAATACTATAAGTAGCTAATTATAAATAAAGCTTTTGTCTATCTTATTGAATTATATCCTTCTAAAATTCCTTTCTTGGAAAAAACAATTTGCCATAATTGGTTTTTCCTTGCTTGGAAAGCTCCGGCTTCAATAAGCAGATAATACTTCCACATGCGATAAAACCTTTCTCCATATTTCGGTTTAAGTTCTTCCCGATGGCTGTCAAAATTTTTAAACCAGGCCTTTAGCGTCTTGTAATAATCGTTGCCGAAATTATGCCAGTCTTCCATTACAAAAAGTTCTTCAGCGGCTTTGCCTATTTGCTTGATTGAGGGAAGCATTGAGTTGGGGAAGATATGCTTTTGAATCCAAGCGTCAGTTGTTTCTACTGATTGATTGGTCCCAATGGTGTGCAACAGGAATAGTCCGCCATCAAGAAGATGGCGATGCGCTGTTTCCATATAGACGCGGTAATTCTTATATCCTACATGCTCAAACATTCCCAAAGAAACAATATGGTTGTAAACTCCTTTGATATCTCGATAGTCCTGGAACTTTATTTCTACCGGCAGCCCAGCGCATAATTTTTTGCCTAACTCCACTTGCTCTTTTGATACGGTAACACCTGTTGCGATAATGCCATATTTCTGTGCAGCGTATTTTATAAAACTACCCCAGCCACAGCCGATATCAAGCACTTTTTGACCTGGCTTAAGATTTAATTTTCGGCAGACAAGATCCAGCTTTGCTTCCTGCGCCTCGTCTAAGTTTTTTGCATTTTTCCAATATCCGCAAGTATAGACCATGCGCTTATCAAGCATTGCTTGGTATAGATCATTGCCAATATCATAATGGTGTTCTCCTATTTTAAAAGCCCTGGATTTGGTTTGTTGGTTAAAGAAAGTTTTTGAAAGAAGCTTTAGTAAAATCTTCCAATTGCCGCGGATTTTCTTTTCTAAATCAGCCCGTAAAATTATAAAGAATAATTCATCAAGACGTTCTGCGTCCCACCAGCCGTCCATATAAGCATCTCCCAATCCCATCGAGCCTTCTTCCAAAACTCTTTTATAGAATTTTTTGTTGTGAACCCTAATATCTTGGGGCTTATTCCCGTTTATTTCAACGCCCGTTCCTTTTAATAAAGATTCAATTATTGCTTTATGATCCATACAACTTTATTATATTCCAGAAAATCATTTTTGGCGAGGTTAGCTAAAATGCGGTTTTTTAGTTGACCAATTATTGTTTAAATGTTAGTATTATTCACATAAGATAGTTGTCTAATGAAAATTTAGTCGAGTTTATTCAGGTAACTAAACTTTGGGATAAAACCTTAAAACATTAATTAATTTATATTATAATCATGGAAGGAACAATTAAAAACCTTACAGATAAAGGATACGGATTCATTACCGTTGACGGTGAAGATAAAGATTTATTTTTTCACAGCAACGAGCTCAAAGATATTATTTTCAATGAGTTAAAAGTAGATGATAGAGTATCTTTTGAAAAAGTTGATTCTGAAAAGGGTCCTAACGCAGTAAACGTAGCCCGTATTTAAGGATTAATTCAATCAGATAAATGAAAAAAAGCCCATTCTTGGGCTTTTTTTCATAAGCTGATAATAAGTCTATCTTCTGCTATGGCCATATTGGCTACGCGGTTTATTATTGTGAGACCTAAAATTATTTTTACGATCTTGGACGGTTGATTGCAGCTTAGCTGCCGGCAAATTTTTAGGCAGTTTTAAAACAGGCAGATACAGTTTGGTCAGTCTTTCAATTCCCTTAACTTTAAATCCTTGATTCGGCAGAACAAATGATATAGCCTTGCCCTTCATTCCTGCCCTACCAGTTCTACCGATGCGGTGAACATAATCTTCCGGGTTCTCGGGAAGGTCATAGTTAATAACCAACTCAATGTTTTTTACATCTATGCCGCGGGAGGCAATATCTGTTGCCACCAATACTCGATACTTACCAGATTTAAAACCTTCTAACGCTTCTCTTCTTTGGTTAAGAGATTTATTTGAATGTATTTCTGCTGCGGTAATGCCGATATTTTTTAAGTCTTGGCAGATTTTTTTCGCGGCGAATTTAGCTCGTATAAAAATTAACACGCTTCCTTGATATTCCACAAGTAATTTTTCCAAAAGCGCTGTTTTTTGATTTTTTGAAACAACAAAAAGTTCATGCTCAACGTTTTCGGTTGCTGTGCCCGGTTTAACTATTTCTACTCTAACTGGCAATTTCATATAGCTCTTGGCAATTTTGGCAATGCCGTCGGGCATTGTTGCTGAGAATAGCATTGTTTGGCGATCTTCTGGGACCGCCTGTAATATTTTCTTAATTTGCGGAGCAAAGCCCATATCAAGCATTCTGTCTGCTT
>JAGLPU010000003.1 GCA_023137175.1 Candidatus Parcubacteria bacterium
CTAAAATTGAATTAACGTAATGGCCGCAGATCTTAGCGTCGGCAATAGTGGATTGCGGATGAATTCTAATATACTTAGAGATCTTCACTTTAATAGCTCCGTGGCCTCCCAAATAAGCGCCCCAAGGCCAAACAGCAATGGAAACATCAATCGGAGAACCTTCAAAATTTAACCCCATTATTCCATAGCCGCAAAAAACAAGCGGCCTAATATAGCATGATTTCACCTCATTGACCCTTATGGTCTCTAGAATAGCTTGCTTAATTTCTTCTTGAGAAAAAGGTATATTTATTCCTAAAGCGTCAGCGGAATAAAAAAGCCTTTCCACGTGTTCGGGCAAACGGAAAACAGCGGCTCCTTTATCCGTTTCATAAGCGCGAATTCCTTCAAAAACTCCGCTGCCGTAATGGAGAGTATGGGTTAATATATGAATTTTTGCCTCTTTCCAGTCAGTTAATTCTCCATTAACCCAAATTTTTTTAAGCTCCGGGATTATCATATTCTAATATCAACAATATTTTCTATTATAGTAAAAAAATCTAATTTTGGGGAAATTTAACCCTTTTTTCTGCCTTAATTTTTTTGAAAAATAAAAATACCGGTTCCGGCACTAAATTTTCCCACTCCTCCCCTTTATTTATTTTCTCCCTTACTTTTGTAGC
The DNA here is from genome assembly GCA_023137175.1 of Candidatus Parcubacteria bacterium. GTDB lineage: Bacteria > Patescibacteriota > Minisyncoccia > Minisyncoccales > JAGLPU01 > JAGLPU01. The sequence continues at coordinate 663 of JAGLPU010000003.1, forward strand.
AGACAACTTTTTAAAAAATAAAGGATGAGCTCGCACTTCTACTCCGGCTGTATCAAAACATTTTTTGCTCCATGAATTTCTAGTAAAAACCACTGCATTTTTTGGTTCTAATCCGGCCACTTCTAAAACCTTTTTCGCCCATAATAAATCATCATCCATATCAGGAACTCCATAAATTTTATAATTCTCAATCCCTAATTCCGCCAAGCATGTCTCAATCATCTCTCTCCTTTCAGAAAAAGAAAAAGGATTATCCATGGTATCTGATTCCTGAGAACTTCCGATTATCAAAAAGACCCTATCAGCCCCTAAAGCGATCTTTTTTATTGATGCTAAGTGCCCCTTGTGGAAAGGTTGAAATCTGCCAATAAATAAAGCGTCCATAATTCTATATAGCCATATTTGACCATTTTCCGCAACGGTCTCCCCAGCGGGCAACCACCTTGTCCTCAATTCTGGCTTCAATCACTTCGCACTGATTGGGACAGCCTTTACACTGAAAAGAAGTGCATTTTATCTCTTTGTCAATAACTCCAAATCCGGAAAATTTGGTTTTTTCCGGTGCCTGCTGCTTCACCAATAAAGCGGCTCCGAAAGCTCCCATCACCGTATTATACTCAGGAATAATTATTTCCTGTTCTAAAGCATCTTCAAACGCTTTTTTCATGCCCACATTCTCGGAGACACCTCCTTGAAAAATAATGGTTGGCTGAATATTCTTTCCTTTGCCGACATTGTTTAAAAAATTTCGAGCCATTCCTTGGCAAAGCCCAGCCACAATATCCTCAATCTTATGGCCAATTTGCTGTTTATGGATCATGTCTGACTCGGCAAATACCGTGCATCTTGATCCTATGTTAGTGGGATTTTTTGACTTTAAAGCTAAATCGCCAAACTCCTCAATGGGAACCTTTAAACGGAAGGCTTGAGCATCAAGGAAAGCTCCAGTGCCGGCAGCGCAAATCAAATTCATGGCAAAATCAACAGCCACGCCGTTTTCCAGAATTATAATTTTAGAATCTTGTCCGCCGATTTCCAACACCGTCTTTGCCTCCGGCACTAAAAAAGTTGCCGCTCTGGCATGGGTGGTAATTTCATTTTTGATTAAATCCGCTCCCGCGACCACTCCAGATAAATGGCGAGCCGAACCGGTTGTCCCCACTCCGGCAATTTCCGCATCGGCTGGAATTTTTTCTTTCAAAAGCTGGAGCCCTTTTTTGACTGCTCTGATAGGATCTCCTTCTGTGCGGATATAGAGGGAAAATAAAACCTGGTTGTTTCCGTCAATTAAAACTAGATTAGTGGAAACAGAGCCAACATCAATGCCAAGGTAAGTTTTCATAAAAAAAATTATATTAGTTCACAGGAGACCAAAGCGCTTACTTCATCCGGCTGGACTTCCAGCAACCCTTTTTCAATTTCAAAAAAAAGTTCTTTGCCGCTTTGTTCTTTTACTTTTATCTTACCTTTAATTAAAGAAGTTATCAAAGGCAAATGATTAGGTAAAACAGTAAGCTCTCCTTTTATGCCAGGCAAAGTTATTGAGGAAACTTCTCCTTGGTAAATTATTCTATTTTCGGCAATAATATTAGCTTTCATATAATTTTATACTTCCTCAATACCTCCTTTCATATAGAAATCTTCTTCTTTCTTTTCGTCCATTTCTCCCGAGATTATTTTTTTAAATCCGGAGATAGTATCTTTCAGAGATACATATTTTCCCGGTTTTCCAGTAAATATTTCCGCTACATGGAATGGCTGAGAAAGAAACCTTTGAATCTTTCTGGCTCGGCCGACAGTAACTTTGTCGTCTTCAGATAATTCTTCCATACCTAAAATAGAAATAATATCCTGCAGTTCTTTATACCTTTTTAAGATTTTAGTTACATCATTGGCTACTTGATAATGCTCCTCTCCGACAATCTTAGGGTCTAAGATATTGGAATAACCTTCCAAGGGGTCAATGGCCGGATAAATTCCCAAATCGGCAATCTGTCTTGATAATACAATTGTTCCGTCCAAATGAGAGAAAGTGGCCACTACTGCCGGGTCAGTCAAGTCATCGGCCGGCACATAAATCGCTTGAATAGAAGTAATAGAACCGTCTTCAGTGGAAGTAATCCTTTCCTGCAAAGAACCCATCTCAGAGAACAAAGTTGGCTGATATCCTGTCTGAGAAGGAATCCTGCCCAATAAGGCTGACACTTCTGAGCCAGCCTGAACAAATCGGAAAATATTATCCATAAAAAGCAAAGTGTCTTGCTTTTTTTCGTCCCGAAAATATTCAGCCACTGCTAAACCGGTAAAACCCACTCTAAATCTTACTCCTGAAGGCTCGTTCATTTGTCCAAATATTAAAGAAGTGTTTTTAAGTACCCCTGAATTTTCCATTTCAATCAGAATATCGCTTCCCTCTCTTGATCTTTCTCCAATGCCAACAAAAACAGAAATACCTTTATGGATTTTAGCAATATTTCTTATCAACTCCTGGATCAAAACAGTTTTACCAACTCCGGCTCCGCCGAATAGGCCAATCTTTCCTCCTTTGGGAATAGGAGTCAACAAATCAAGCGCTTTAATGCCGGTTTCCAAAATTTCAATTTCAGTTTTTTGTTTTTCTAAAGATGGAGATTTGCCATGGATAGAAGCTGTTTGAGCAGTTTTTATTTCTTCGCCTCCGTCTACTGGTTTGCCTAAAACATTCAAAACCCGGCCCAGTACTTCTTCTCCTACTGGAACTTTAATCGGACCGAATGTTCTGGTAACTTTTTCTCCTCTTTTTAACTTTTCAGTAACGCCCATAGCTAAACAGCGTACTTTTCTTTCTCCGATGTGCTGCTCAACTTCCAACACCAAACCGTTCTTTTCCACGACCAGAGCTTCTGTAACCGAAGCTAAATCTTCGGACTCAAACTCCACATCAATTACCGGTCCTATTATTTGAATAATTTTTGGCATATATTTATTATGATTTAATATTATCCCATTACTTCTTTCGCTGAACTTATCTCAGAAATTTCAGAAGTAATTTGGTTTTGTCTAACTTTGTTATAGTCCAAAGTTAATTCTTCGATAACCTCTGAAGCGTTTTGTGAAGCATTCTTCATAGCCATCATTCGCGCTGAATGTTCTGAAGCGTTGGCTTCCAAAACAGTCTGGTGAATTTCAAATTCTATCAGTTGTGGAATTAAATTATCAAAAACTTCGGCTGCAGACGGTTCAAAGATATAATCAACTTTCCTATTATTATTTACTTCCCCTGCTCTCTCTTCCAACAGCTCTTCAAAAACTTCGGATACTGACGGCAAAATCTGAATCTTCTTTGGTTTTTGCGAAAGAGTCGAATAAAAGTGAGTATAAAAAAGGCAAATCTTTTGGTACTCATCCTCCTTAAAGTAGCGAAGGAAAAGCCGAGCAATCGGTCTGACCTCTGCCAGCTTGCCGTAATCTCCAATGCCGGTAAATTCTATCTTTACATTGTAGCCCCTCCTTTTAAAAAAAGTTATTGCTTTCTTCCCGATAGCCATTATCTCAACTTCGTTCTCTGCCTGCATTTTTTTTATCTCTTTTTCTGCAAATTTTAAAACATTTTGGTTGAAAGAACCGCAAAAGCCTTTGTCTGAACTAACCACCGCCACGAGAATTTTTTTAATTTTTCTCTGGTGGAAATAAAAAGATTTTCGCTCTAAGTATTCTTCCTGGTGTTCATGCAACCTTTTTAAAGCTTCTATCACTATCCGAGCGAAAGGACGGGAGCCCAAAGCCACTGTTTGCGCCTTTTTCATTTTTACTGCCGAAACAAGTTCCAAAGCCTTGGTGACTTGGGAAATTCTCTGGGTGGAATTTATTTTTTGTTTAATTTCCTTCAGAAACATAATTTCTTAAAACTTGCCTGGCTATTTTTTCCAGCTCTGTTTTTATATTTTCGTCTATTTCTTTTTGTTCTCTAATTTTAGTGAAAATTTCCGGCTTCTGGGCTTCAATCGCTTCAAATAATTCCGCTTCAAACTTTCTAACATCTTCCACTTTAATGTCATTAAAAAAGCTTCGTTCGCCAACATAAATAATTGCTACCTGTTTTTCAAAAGGAAGAGGAGCTAAATAATCTTGTTTTAAAATTTCTTTCATCCTTCTTCCCCGTTCAATCTTTTTTCTGGTTTCGGCATCCACTTCATCGGCAAATTCCAAAAAACTTTCCAGCTCCTGAAATTGAGCCAGTTCCAGCTTTAAAGTGGAAGCCACTTTTTTCATTGCTTTTGTCTGAGCGGAAGAACCCACGCGCGACACTGAAAGACCGATGTTCATTTCCGGACGCTGACCCTTTAAATAGAGAGAAGTATCCATATAAATTTGACCGTCTGTAATGGAAATAACATTAGTGGGGATATATGCGGTAAGGTCCCCGGCTTGAGTTTCAACAATCGGCAAAGCCGTTAAAGAACCTCCCTCCTTCAAGTTTGCCGCTCTCTCTAATAATCTTGAATGCAAATAAAAAACATCTCCAGGGTAAGCCTCTCTGCCTGGCGATCTTTTTAAAATTAATGATATCTGCCGCCAAGCCCAAGCATGTTTGGTTAAATCGTCAAAAATCACCAAGGCATGCTGGCCTTTTTCCATAAAATATTCTCCTAAAGCAGCACCTGTGTAAGGGGCTAAAAATAAGAAGGAAGCAGGATCGCTGGCGGTCGCTGAAACCACAATAGTATATTCCATTGCTCCCTGTTTTTTTAAAGTATCTAAAATTCGAGCCAGTTCCGCCTTTCTTTTGCCAATGGCGACATAAATGCAAATTGGCCTGTTTGGCTCTTTTTTCTGATTTAAAATAGTATCAATAACTAAAGATGTTTTTTGAGTAATTCTATCCCCTAAAATCAATTCTCTCTGGCCTCTGCCAATAGGAACTAAAGCGTCAACAACTTTAATGCCAGTGTGGACAGGGGTGTCAACCGGTTTTCTGGATATTACTGAAGGCCCAATCTTTTCCAAAGGGTTAAATTTCTCTTCCTCTATTTTGCCTTTGCCATCCAAAGGTTTTCCCAAAGGATCAATTACTCTACCTATTAATTTTTCTCCTACCGGGCAAGAGAGAACTTTATTGGTTCTTTTCACAATATCCCCTTCTTTTATTGTGTCTGAATCCCCTAAAACAACACTGCCGACTTCGTACTCTTCCAAGCTTAAAACCAAACCGTATACCGGTTCAGTGTTCTCTTTGTTAGAAGACTCAAATCTTACAACCTCAAAACTCTCCACATTGCGTAGGCCCGAGATTCTGGCTGTGCCGTCTTTTACTTCAATGACCTCTCCGATTTCTTCTTGTTGAGACTTTAATTCTAAGCCCTCTATTTCTTTTTTAAGATAGTCTATAGTGTCCATAATAATATTAACTTGCGCTTTTAAGCTTTAATTTCTCTAAAAGCCCTTTGATTGAAGCATCTACTAAGTAATTATTGCTTTTGGCTTTAAAACCGCTAATAACACTTTCATCGGTTTCTAACTTGAATACGCATTCATCGCCAAAAACTTTCCTCAAGTCATTTTTTACTTTTTCCAATAACTTCGGCTCTATTCTTCGAGATAAAGTCAGAACAACTTCGTTTTCTCGGGAATGTTTTTCAAACTCTCTCAGAATCTGATAAAGAAGATAAGTTCTTTTCTTCTTCTCTAAAATTTCTGCTAAATTTTTTACTATTTTTTGTTTCTCCTGTTCATTCTTTCCTTGAACGGCCAAAAATAAAGCTTTGCCTAATTTTTTAGCTTTCATTTTTTACAGTACTGTTAACTAAAAAATCACTGATAATTTCCTTGTCTTTTTTCGTGTCAATTTTTTCTTTTAGAATCTTTTCAACCAGGCTTAAGCTAACATCCATTATTTTTTCATTCTGTTTTTCTTGCATTTTCTTTACTTCCGTTTCTCCACGTTGCTTGGCTCCGGACAAAATCTCCGCTTTTTGCTTTTGACCTTCGCTGATGATTTGGTCTGCTTTTATTTTTGCTCTTTCTTCATTCTCTTGCAATGTCTGAGCTGCTTTTTTCTGAGCATTGTTCAGAACTTTATCCCTTTGTATGTTAACCATTTTAATCCTTTTCTCAGCTTCTTCTGAGTTCTTAATTCCCTCGGCAATCTTTGTTTGCCGTTTATTCAAAACAGTTAAAAAAGGCTTATAAGCAAACCTTTTCAACACATACAAAACCACCAAAAAATTAATAATCTGGCCTAGTAAAATTCTCCAATCAATGCCCAAATTTTCCAAAATTCCTGCTTCCTGCATAAAATTTCCCTTTAATATTTTATGCCTGATATACAGGCATATTTAAACTAAACAAATTTAACTAAAATAGCGATAACTAAAACGTAAATAGCTGTTGCTTCGGCAAAAGCGATAGCTAAAATCATAGAAGTTTGAATCTTGGGAGCCGCTTCCGGATTCCTGCCAATTGCTTTTACCGCTTCTCCTCCTATTCTACCGATAGCAAAAGCAGGAAGCGCCACTCCTAAAGCAATGGCTAATCCGGCTGCTATATTGTTGATTGCTGCTGCGTCCATATTTTTTTATTTTTAAAATTTAATATTCTTCGACTTTTAATTAATGTGAAGTTTCAATGGCCGTACTGTAAAAAATAATAATCAAACTGGAAAAAATCAAAGCTTGAATAAAACCGACTAAAATCTCCAGAAATAAAAATGGGATGGAAAGAAAATAGGAGAACAGTAAAGAGGTTACCAACAACAGCACTTCTCCGGCAAAAAGATTGCCAAACAGCCTGATGGCTAAAGAAAAAGCTCTGGTCACTTCCCCTACTGCTTCCAGTGTTCCCACAAAACCCATAACCGGATTCTTGCTAACATATTTTTTTAAATAAGTGAATACTCCCAGTTTTCTAACGGCATAAAAATGAACAATAAGCATGGAAGCAAATCCCAAGCTTAAAGTAAAATTAAGGTCAGAACTGGGAGAACGCAAAACTTCAAACACTCCCAAGCCTGGTACTAATTCCAAAAGATTGGAAAAAAGAATCAAGATAAACAGTGTTGCCGCCAAAGGAAATATCTCTTCTGTTTTCTTCCTGTCACAAGTAATATTGTCTATATAATCAAGAATATTTTCTAAAATCAATTCGGTAAAATTCTGTAATTTTTTAGGTAGAAGACTACCGTTTTTTGATCCTAAATAAAATAAAACTAAAACAAAGCCTCCCACCAACAAAGTCATTAAAAAAGTGTTAGTAACCGGAAAACCTGCAATTTCAAACATTTTGTGAGCAGAAAATGAAATTTCGTCTATTCCCATATGGCTTTCATTAGCTTTTAAAAAAATATCCCTCTAATTTTATTTAGAGCCTTCAATGAAAAATTATATTCCTTTAGAATGTTTTTGTCAAATCAACTTTTCTCTTCTTTTCTGAAATAATGGTTCTTTACCACGTCCACAAACGCTTCAATCCTGGTAGCAATACCCGCTTCCGCCACTTGTTCATCTAGAGATAAAGATAGGAAAGGCATTCCTGTTTGCTTGTGCAGCTTTTCTAAAATCGGTCTGACAGTTGTTTCCGGCATACATCCAAATGGTAGTAAATGAACTATGCCGTCAAAGTTCTTTTCGCCGTAACCCAGCATCTCATAAATAGCGTCTCTGCCATTGCCTCCAACAGTTGATTTTAAATAAGGCATTATTTTTCTTTGCATAATCCAATCTTTACAGGGAAATAATATTTTCTTTAAATAATAGCTAATATTCATTTCTCGATGCACTTCTATCCCCTCTTCGCCTAATTTCTTTTCAATATCAAAATTTACCATATTGTCGGTTACGGTAAAAATCTCCCCGATAATACCGACCCTAGGAACCTTTTTGTTCCTATCAATTTCAATTTCACGAATCTTTTGATATATTTCTTTTTCCAAAACTGAAATTGCTTTTAAATTATGCTTTTCATCTAATTCCTGAAAGCTCCACTTTAAAACTTCATCTATTTCTCCTCTTATCTTCTCCCGAGGACGAATGTATTGAGCTTTTTTCTCCAGTCTTTCAATCATTCTCAGTTTTTTTAAAAAAATACAGACGGCTTTAAAAATTGTCCAATTAGAAGCTTGAGAAATTTCTTTAATTTTCGAGTAAATATCTTTATAACTCTGATTAAAGATAATAAAATCAACCTTATGCCCCGCTTCGGCCAAAGCCTTGTCTTCTATGGCCGCATAATAGCGCAAACGGCAAGAGCCGCTCAAACTGGTAACCATAAGAACCGTATCTGCCCCCTTCCTAATAGAAGAAAGATAATTCCCCATATTAACTTTTAAGGGAAAACAATACATTGAGGGAGAAAGTTTTGCTCCTTCTTCTATAGTCGCAGTATTTGTTTTTTCTGGAGAAATAAAATCAACTCCCAGCGTGCGAAGTAAGGCAATAAAAGCGATAGTGTAATTTCCCCAATAAGCAAAAGTAAGTTTCATATTATTTTAAAGTGTCAACAAATGCCTCTAATCTAGTTTGCACTCCAGCGTCGCCGGATTGTTCGTCGATTATCAGATACAGGAATGGAATTTTGCTTTGTTTGAACCTCTTTTCCACAAACTCTTTTAATACAGCGTCGCAACCGCACTGAAAAGAAGAAATCTCAATAGCGCCGGCGATATCATACCTTAAAACTTCCTCTGTTTTCTGCATTATCTCCCGGCCGAATTCCCAATGAAATTTAACTTCCGGACTAAACTTTAAACCCAAGTTAAGAGGAATTTCGTCTATACAGATTGTCTCTATGCCCAAATCACCCAATTTTTTTCTAATTCCCACATTGATATAATCGTCATATAGATTATAGGGATGAGATACCAGGACTATCTTTTTCTTCTCGGATTTGACTGTTTTATAAAAATCATGTTCTTCTTTGGCTTTTTTTTCTTTTTCACGAGCAAAAGCAGCAGCTATTGCTTTACGAGTAGTTTTTTGGTCTTTGTTGAGTGTTTCGGCTATTTTTTCCAAAGTCTCCTCTATCGGTCTTTTCCTTTGATCAAAAGTTTCGGTTAAAATCGGAGTTTTAACCAATATTTTAGCTAAATCAGGAATGCCAAAAAATTTAGGACAATACTCAAGCTTATCTTTGTTGCTTTTCATAAGCGGAACAAATATATAGTCCACTTTTCCTTCTAGCCAAAAAACATGGCCAAAAAACACTTTCATTGAAAAACAAGTTTCCGGATCAGATATTTTCGTTCCCTGTATGACAATTTCCTTATTCGTTTCCGGAGACAAAATTACCTCTTCTCCCAGACTCTTAAAAAACTCTTCCCAGAGATAGGGATTTTTCCAATAAAAAAGCGCTCTAGGAATGCCAATTTTCATAGTATTATAGTTTAGGGAATAACAATTCCCCTCTTTTTATATTAAGCTTTTCTTTAGTTCCCATTTGCTGAAGAATCTTTTCTGAAGTCTCCGGCAAAAAAGGTTTTAACATTTTAGCAATATCAGCCAGAGCAAACAATAAATTGGATAATATTTTCTCTAATTCTTTGCCTTCGGATTTCCAAGGCTGTTGTTTTTCAATATATCTATCACAATAGCCGATCAAATCCCAAACAGCAATCAAAGCTTCGCTGAATTTAAAATCTTGTATTGCCTGGTAATAATCTTCCCATGTCTTGTCTGTTTCCTTGGAAAATTCTTTTTCCGGAGACATAGTCTTAATACCTTTTTTCTCCGCCATAGTCAAAATTCTAGCCGTTAAATTGCCCAACCCGGCAGCTAAATCTCCATTATATCTTTTTTCAAATTTTTCATAAGTAAAGTCCCCGTCCGCAGTTGTGGGGATTTCCCGCAAAAGAAAATAGCGTACTGCATCGGTTCCATATTTATCAACCAATTCAAAAGGATCAATAACATTGCCTAGGCTCTTAGACATCTTCTGATTATTAACACCGATAAAACCATGAACAAGTATTGATTTTGGCAGCGGCAAACCCAGAGAAAGAAGAATTCCGGGCCAAATTATAGCATGAAATCTTAAAATATCTTTGCCTACGCAATGGACATCAGCCGGCCAGAATTTCTTGAATTTATCGCTCTCTTGAGCATAGCCCAAAGCGGAAAGGTAATTGGTTAGAGCATCGGCCCAAACATAGATTGTTTGATCCTCATCATCGGGAACCGGAATTCCCCATTGCAAATCTTTTCTCTGTCGTGAAAAACTAATATCCTTTAACCCCTTTTTAATAAAACTTAACATTTCGTTCTTGCGAACTTGGGGAATGATTTTAAGCTTATCTGTTTCTATTGCCTCTTGAATTTCGTTTTCATATTTGGAAAGTTTAAAAAAATAATTCTCTTCTTTAATCATTTCTGGCTCTTTCTGATGCATAATACATTTGCCGTCCTTTAAATCTTTATTGGTGATAAAAGCCTCACAACCAACGCAATAAAGCCCTTCGTACTTCTTCTTGTAAATATCCTTTTGCAGCTCAGTCCAAACTTTACGCGCCGTAGGCCAATGCTTTTCCTGATCAGTAGTGCGGATGAAATCATCATTAGATAAAGACAGAGCTTGTTTTAAACTCCTGAATTTTGCTGAAATTTCATCAGTAAATTGTTTCGGGCTCTTCCCTGCTGCCTCAGCCGCTTTGGCAATTTTAGCTCCATGTTCATCGGTACCGGTGAGAAAAAAGACTTCCTCATCTAAAATTCTATGGTATCTGGCTAGAACATCAGCTTGAATTATTTCCAAAGCAAAACCGCAATGAGGAGAAGCATTGGTATAGGCGATACTAGTTGTGATATAGAATTTTTTCTTAGCCATAACTGCAGACTCTTAGTAAATTAAGTTCCAATTTTGCTGATGATAATATTGAAACAATTAATTAATGTTTGCTGTTTCTTCCTCTTTCCTCTTTTTTAAGAAATCTCGAATAAACTCATATAAGATTCCTGTTAAAGGAATAACTAGAATTGCTCCCATTATTCCCCAAAGCGATCCCCCTATGGCTAGGGCGACCAGAACTAAAACCGGAGGTAGTCCGATAAACTTCTTGGTAAGAATCGGAGTGATAATATTACCTTCCACTTGTTGGATGAGAATGAAGAAAAGTACGATAAATATAGCTTTAGCCACGCTATCCCCGCAAACTATTAAAAAAGCGAATGCGCCGGCAATAAAAGGTCCGACAATAGGAATAAAATCAAGAATGCCGGCCAGTAAAGCCAAGCTGAAAGGATATTTTACATTAAATAGCAAAAAAGCGATATAGCTGGCGACTCCGACAAAAATACAGCCTAGAACTTTCACTCCAAACCAGCCGCTTACTTTCTGCGCGCATCTCTCCCAAAGAGTTAAAACATATTCTTCGTATTTCTTGGGAGATAATAAACAAAGTATCCTTTCTATCATCTTTTCTTCCAAGGAAAGAAAAATAGCAATAGTAACCACAAAAAAAGTGGAAAAAATTCCGCCGAAAACGGCAAATAAAGCGCTAAAAATATTATCAGCCATCCCTTCTAAAGCCTTTCCCGTAGCGGCTATGAAAGTTTCCATATCTCTAAACGCTTCCATCCCCAGGCCGTTTAAGATTGGAGAAATCTTATCAAAATATTGAGGGAAAAACATAAAAAACTCCTTAATTTCCGTAATAAAGAATTGAATAATTAATGAGAATGCAAAGGCCAACAATCCAAATATAAAAAAATAAATAAAAAGAGTTGCTATTGTCCGAGGAATTTTCCGTTTTTGCAAAAAATCAATTGCCGGATCCAGTAAAAGAGAAATAACTAAAGCGAAAAGAAACAACAGCAAGAGATCCCTTACTAAATAAAGGACATAAAAACAAAGAAGTGTAAGCGAAACCTTTAAAATTGTTGACCAAGAAATATCTAAAACTCTTTCTTCATTCATATTATTAACTTTGGTTTATCTTTAAGCGGACCTATTAAGGCTAAATTTAATTTTTCTGGACGGAAAATATCTTTAGCTACATTTATGATATCATTTGCAGTGACTTGGTCAATTCTTTTGAACTTTTCTTCCGGAGTTAAAACCTTGCCGGACAATAATTCCTGTATAGCATAAAAAGATGCCTGAGTACTGGAAGACTCTAAAGACAAGGATAAACTTCCCTTTAAATAATCTTTTGCTTTTTGTAATTCCAGCCTGCCGACTTTTTTATCCCTTAAAGCCTTATACTCTTTTAGAATCAATGCTATCACTTCTTTTATTTTTCGATTATCCACTCCAACAGAAGTTACTAAATATCCGCTGTCGCTGTAGGTTTCACTGGTTGTGTTAATATAATAGGCTAAACCTTTATTCTCCCTGATTGAAACAAAAAGTCGAGAGCTCATATTTCCTCCTAGAATCGTGGCTAAAACTGTCTGGGCATACTTTTGGGGATGAAACAAATCATATCCTCTCACCCCTAAACAAAAATGAGTCTGGTCGGTCTTTTTAAAATGAATTAAGCATTGTGGTTGAGATTGTTCTTCAATAACTTTTGCTTTTCCTAAAGGTAAATCCTTGTTTATGCTCCTAAAACACTTTTTAACTTTGGCTGTGGCTAATGCGGAATCAATATTTCCGGCGACACAAACAACTGTATTTTTTGCAGTATAATGTTTTTTAAAATAATCTAAAAACTGTTTTCTTTTCATGCTCCGCACAATTTCTTTACTGCCAAGAATAAGACGGCCTGCCGGCTGTTCTTTATAAAGTAATTTTTCCCAAATATCCGAGACATACATCATCGGAGTGTCTAAATACATATTCATTTCTTCAATAATTACTCCCTTTTCTATTTCTATTTCTCGTTGAGGTATCTTGGAATTCGAAAAAATGTCTGAAACCCAGTCCAAGGCCAAATCAAAATGCTTTATATCAACCTTGGCAAAATATCCAGTGCATTCCTTGTCCGTAAAAGCATTATACATGCCTCCTACTTTGTCTAAGTCTTCTGCAATTTCCAGTTTATTTCTCTTTTTGGTCCCTTTAAAAAACATATGCTCCAAAAAATGAGAAATGCCGTTTATTTCTTTAGCTTCATACTTTGAACCAGTCCCGACCAAAACTAAGACCGTTACTGTTTGAGTATTTTTCATAGGAACGGTAATAACCCTTAAGCCGTTGGAAAGAATGGTTTTTTTAGGCATTTTTTTGTTTAAGTTTTATTTCTAACTCTTTTTTTTCTTTTTTGAGTAAAATCATTTTTAATTCTCTGCCGGCGATCAGTTTTTTCCATTTCTCTAATTCTTCTACTCTCTTTTTTAGTTCCGCCCTTGATTGTTCAATTTTCGTTCTCGAAGCATGAACTTCTTCAGCCGCTCTGTTGAGATCAACTGAGAAATCAATAAACTCCGGATTCAAGCTGCCAGTGGAAAATAATACTTTTTTGCTTTTGGGAAGCTTATTGGCAAAATCTTTAATCTCAGAAAAGGCGTGAAAAATGGAAAAAGACAACACTCTGCTTATCAAAGCAGACATGATTAAGCTGATAGCAAGAAAAACAATAATTTTTAAATTAAGCTGAAAAACAAAAGAAATTATTAAAACTGTAAAAATAGGAATAGTGAATGAAAGAGCTAATTTTGTTTTTAGGTCGCTAAGTATAAACCGAGGCTCTTTAACACCCACTCCTCTTTCAGATAAAAGTGTCCGGCACTCTTTAAGGGCGGAAGAAATAAAATCTTGGACAAAAAATATTGAAAATACTGACAATAAAAATAGGGCTGCAATCGCGCTGGCAAAGATAATAAAAAGATTGTCAGCCATTCCATTACTGGCTAGATATTCAACCAATAAAACAATAAACATTACTAAACAACCATTTCTAAAAGAAATTCTAAAACTGTCGCCAGGATGACTGACAAGAGAATAAAATACTTTTTTTAAAGTTTTTGTGGAAATATCAGGAGAGATACGCCCGTCTCTTATGTTTTCATTTAAAACTTGAAATTTTTGATTTCCTTTCATCCCAAGCCCTCCATATTCAATAATAGCGGGCAATTCTCCAATAAAAAAAAGAATCAGCGGAAAACTAAAAACAAAAACCATTTTCGTCCCGGTCGCTTCAAAATCAGCCTGGCTGAGAATAAGGAAAAAACCTAAAGCAGCGCACAATAGAGCCCATAAAGCCATGAATAAAACTATTCTGACGGTATAAGGAAGATTAGGAAATTTTCTTAAAAAATAGTTCATGAATAATTACTTTTTAAGTTTTTCTTTTAATTCAGTTATCTCTTTTTTAAGCTTTACCATTTCCATCTCTCGACCAACAGTTGCATGATACCATGCTTCCAGTTCATCTATTCTTTGTTTAAGATCTCTGTTTGATTTTTCCACCTTTTTCTTAGCAGTGTAGACCTCTAGAGCCGCCTTATTAAGATTAGTGAACAAATTAATAATTCCTGGATCCATGCTGCCTGTAGAAAATAATATCTTTTTCCCTTTTGGCAATTCTTCGGCAAAATTCTTAACCTCTGAAAACGCCCGATAAACAGAAAAAGATAGTATCCTGCTTATTGAAACAGCCATTACTAAACTGATTAAGACAAACACCAAGACATTTAAGTTTATCTGAAAAATGAGAGAAACTATTAAAACTGCGAAAATTGGGATGGTAAGCGAAAGATTTAATTTTGTCCCCAGGTTATTAAATCTATACCGAGGCTCTTTAAAGCCCACTCCTCTTTCAGCCAAAAGCGTCCGGCATCCTTTAAGGGTAGAAGAAATAAAATATTGGAGAAAGAAAAATATAAAAACCGTTAACATTAATATAACAACTGCTCCGCTAATGAAAATAACAAAAACATTAGTTATCATCCCGCCGCTAACCAAACATTCAGTGATAATGCTGAAAATTATAACTAAGCTACTGCTCTTAAGGCCTATCTTAGCGCCATCTATCGGACGAGTGGAAAGATGGTAAAATACTTTTTTTAAAGCTTTCGTGGAAATATCAGGAGAAATATGGCCACCCTTGATGTTTTCATTTAAAATTTGAAATTTTTCTAGTTTTTCTCTTATCCCTATAATTCTGAAAGCCCCGTGTTCCGCCAAAGTATGAATTTCGGCGATTAAAAGATAAAGCAAAAACGAAAAGATGAAAACTGTTCTCGTCCCAGTCGCTTCAAAATCAGCCTGGCTGAGAATAAGAAAATAAGCAAAACCAGCACATAGCAATGCCCAAGCTGCGCAATAAAGGACTAAAATTACGCTATAAGGAAGATTAGGAAATTTTCTTAAAAAATAATCCATATTAAATTTTGACTTATCCAAAAATCTGTCTTGATGAAAGCAACTTTATTGGATAATTCCTTGCTCTATACTAATTGTTTCATCGTCCGGCAAAGTAGTATCAATCGCTTCCGCCGTAATGCTAATAATATGCTCTGTCCACTGGTCTTCTCCGAAAATTTCAACCTCATTCACTAGAATGGCTGTACTTCCTCTTTGGCTTTGTGTTGGAACTAAAGCAACTTGGAAGATACATGTCTTGTTCTGGCTGAAAACCCCGGCTCCTATTTCTAAATCATCCACCTGCCAAACAATTTCCCTTGATTGGGAATCAAAGGCAAAACTGGAAGATTCTTCTTCTGGAGAAATCTTGCCGGTCAATCTGACATTTTCCGGCAAAACAGCTTTAACTTTTACATTTTTTAATTCATTATGATAATTCTCGATCTGCCAAGTTATGGTATAGGTAGTAAGACTATCCACTTTAGGAGGAATGGGCCCGTTATTTCCAAAAACATCATCATTGAAATATCCTTTCTGATTGATTACTAATTTTGAATTAATTTTAGTGGCAAACTCTTTGCGCGCTTGGCTCAAATAAATCTTATTTTTAACAAGCGGCTCTTTGTCTTGGATCGAGCCAACTCCCCATTCGTCTTTCAGGTTAATCCAAAATTCAACCTTTCCCTGTTCTTGCCCGTCTAAAAATCTAAGTTTAGGAATCTCGCTACCGTCCCAAATAATTGAATTATCTCCTAATTGAAATTTCCCCTCTGGCGCTTTTATTGAATAAAAATCAAAAGCTTCCCCTTCTAATTTTATAATCATTGCCAAATCCATCATTGTCTCTTCGCCAATATTTCTAAAAGAAATTTCATAATGAAGCATATCTCCCGGATTGGCCACATACTCGGGATTGCCGTTGATCTGCTGGGATATATACAATGAAGGTTCAATAATCTCTACTCCCTTAGTAATTTCTTTTAATAGGATAAATTCTCCTTCCTGCCAAACTCCAAGTTTCGCCTTAAAGTTCTTCTGCTCTTTTAATTCTCCGGAAAGAGATCCCCAAATTTCAATTCTGCCTCCTTCGGCCCTATTTAGAAGAGGAATCTCCCATTCGGTTTGTTCCATTGACTCAGGAACTGATCTGGAAAATTCAAACCCGGAAGGATATTCAACGATACACCTTAAATCAGAAAGAGGATAATCAATATTGGAAGAATAATTCAATCTGAATTGTATATTCTTACCTGATTCAATTTTAGAAGGAAGGTCAAACTCAAAAACCAAAGGAACTTTTTCAATAACAGTGCTAAAGGTGGTGTCTGATTCATAACGGGCAGTTAAATCCTTTGGTCGATAGCTCAACCATGCCTTAGCCTCTTTAATTTCACCTTCTTTTCCTAATAATCTTCCTTTAAAGCGAATAATTTTTTCTTCGCCTGGATAAATAGCTTCACCTAATTTTTCCGAACCAATTTCCTGGCGCAAAACTCCCCCTTCCACAAGAGAATACTTGGGATATTCAAAAATCAATTTCGGCTCTTCTAGCCTGATATTGCCGTTGTTTTTATATTTGATAATGTATTCAACTTCCTGGGCAAGCTCAGCTTTGTCTGAACTCAAAATTTCCAGTTTCAGGGTATCCCGAGAATAAATGTTTTTTGAGTAATAATAGTAGCCCGTAATGCCCACTATAACTGATAAAAGAATGATAAAAATTATAAGTTTTCTCATGGTTAAATTGTATTAGCTTTTAAAATATGAGCAAAATAATCTTCAGAAATAATAGCTAAAGATTTTTTATACTGATTATTTATTTTTAGTTTTGATAAAATTGTCCATCTTTTTTTAAAAAAGATTCGTAATATTTTTATAGTCTCCGGAGAAATTTCCTTGCCTGCTTTTTGCATAGTAAAACAATCTTTGCAAATCACTCCTCCTCTGCCTGAATCAAAATACAAGTTTAAGGGAATAAGCTTTTTTTGACAGGAGACACAATGCCAAACTTCAGGTTGATACCCCAATATTGTCAATAAATTCCAAAAAAAATAATAGTAAACAATTTCCCTATTGTGTTCTAGTCTTTCAAAGGTTTCTATTGCTAAATTCCAAATCTTTTTGTCTTCCTCTTCTCCTTTCACTAAATCGTCCAGCGCTCGCGTAATTTTATAAGCGATTTGCATCTGGGGCAAGCTTTTCCTAAATTTTCTGATTAAATCGGCATCAGTTAAAATCTTATGAGTTTTTCCTTGAATAAATTCAATTTCAGAATAATAGAAAATCTCTGCACCTGATTTCAGCTTTGATTTAATCTTGCGGATGGCTTTAGCTGTAACTTTAAGTTTTCCAAAATCTTTAGTATAGACGGTAAAAACTTGATTTGTTTCCCCTTGATTGGTTTTTTTAAGAAACAGAGCTTTAGTCCTGTGGCGGGTAAACATAATTTATAATTTTCTAACTTCCCCCACCTTCATCATGCTTAATCTTTTTTCCAGCATCTCTTTCTTGCTTAATTCTTCCAACAAACATTCCAAAAGCCATAAAGGATCCCCATGGCTGACAATCAAAATAGTCTTATTCTCATACTTATTATCTATTTCTTTTAAAAAATCTGTCATTCTTTTATAACAATCATTCCAACTCTCCCCTTCGGGCACGGCTTTATCAAATTTTTCCTCCATATTTTTAAAATAGGCCCAAGCTTCCTGTTTTGTTTTTCCTTGGAAAATACCCCAATTATCATCTCTTAATCTTTCGTCGTAATTAATTTCTTTTATCCTTAATCTCTCGGCCACTATTTCGGCGCTTTGGCGCGTTCTCAAAATATCAGAGGAAAAAATAAGGTCAATGTTTTCTGACGCCAGTTTTTCTGCCGAAGCTTTGATTTGTTCTATCCCCACTGAATCAAGAACACAAGGAGGATCTTCGCTAATCCAATCGTAGACTATGTTTTCTTTCTCTGTTTGATGGATATTTCTTCCATGCCTCAGCATAAAATATGAATTTCGCAGCTTCTTCATTGTTATTAGAGTATCATTTTTGGAGCTACTTTTCAAATCAGCTACATTTTTTTAGGAATGGAAATTCCTAAAAGTTTGAGGCAACTTTTTAAAACCTGGCCTACTGCCGCATTTAAGGCCAATCTGGTTTCTTTATTTTCAGATGACAAAATCGGACATTGATTATAGAAAAGATTGTATTTTTGAGCTAAATCGTGAGCGAAATTACAAATCAAGTTTGGTGAAAAATTATCAGCCGCTAATTGAATTATTTCCGGAAATTTGTAAATAGTCTTCAGAATATTCTTTTCTGCTTCGTTTAAGCCAGTCAAGTTTACTTCTAATTTTTTAGCTTTTGCCTTTTTTGCCACGCTTTGGCATCTGACAACCGTATATTGCAAATAAGGGCCGGAATTACCATCCATACTTAATATTTTTTCCCAGCTAAAGATTATATCTCTGCTGTGATGCTGAGATAAATCATTGTATTTTATCGCTCCAATGCCAACTATCTCAGAAATTTCTTTTTTCTCTTTCTCTGAAAGCACGATATTCGCTTTTGCTGATTCAATAATTTTCATGGCTCTGGATATTGCTTCCTGCAAGACTTCTTCTAAATGAATTGTCTGGCCCTTTCTGGTAGAAAATTTGCCGTGCTCCCAGCGAATCATTCCATGAGCGACATGGACAAGTTTTTGTTTTTTTACCCAGCCCAAGCTCTTAACAGCTGAAAACAGCTGTTTCAAATGAAGATACTGGTCAGCGCCTATTTCATAAACAAAAATATCAGGACGCCAAGTCTTTAATCTATATTTAATTGTGGCTAAATCTCTGAGAAAATAAGTAGTGGCTTTGTCAGACTTCAGGATCATGGCCGGCGGCAATTCGTCATTGGCATATTTAATAACTATTGCCCCTTGGCTCTTAGCGCTAATTTTCTTTTTTGCCAATTCAGCAACAATTTTTTGCATTGGTTCTCCTCCATAAAAACTTTCTCCTAAAGCATAATCAATTTTTATTCCAAGCATCTTATAAATCCGATCAAATTCCTTTAAACTGGTGTCGACACAGGCTTGCCAGATTGTTTTAGCTTCCTTATCTCCTTTTTCCAGTTTTTTAAAATAGCTTCTGGCTTCTTCCTCCATTTCCGGATAGGTTTCAGCTTCTTTATGAAATTCAACATAAAGCTTTTCTAGCTCGTTAATGCTCAGCTTTTTCCAATCTTTGGGCTTTATTTTCTTTTTTATCTGATAAATCAGCTTGCCGAATTGAGTTCCCCAATCCCCTAGATGATTGTCTCCGATGCATTTCCAGCCTAGAAACTGATAAATATTATAGAGTGCCTGACCAATAATAGTGGAACGCAAATGTCCGATGCCGAAAGGTTTGGCAATATTGGGAGCGGAATAATCAATCACTACTGTTTTTTTGCTCTGCTGGGAACCGTATTTGTCTTTTTGCCGCAGAATTACAGAAATCTCCTGTTGAAAAAACTCCATAGAAAGATAGAAATTAATAAAGCCGGAAACTGCTTCTATTTTTTCTACTGCTTTAGAAGGTTTAATTTTTGCGCAAATAGCTTCGGCTATTTCTTGAGGGTTTTTCTTGACTGTTTTAGCCAGCTTAAGAGCGATATTAACGGAATAATCGCCATTATTCTGCTTGTCCGGATGCTCAACCAGAACTTCCGGAATAACAAATTCCGGAAAAACTTTCTCTTTTTGGAGAGTCTTTATTGCTTTTTCTACTAATTTCGCTATATTTTCTTTAACCATGTTTATATCTTACCTTAATAATGCTATAAAATAAATATGAAAGCCTTATCTGAAAGCAAAAAAGCATATTTTGATTATCAAATCCTGGAAAAGTTCGAGGCTGGTTTGGTTTTGCTCGGCACGGAAGTAAAAGCAATTAAAACCGGAAAGATAAGCTTAAAAGGTTCATATATCATAATTGACAAAAATAATGAAGTTCAGCTGACTGGCTGCCATATCCCCCCTTACCAGCCCGGCAATGCCCCGCTTGATTATAATCCGGAAAGATTACGCAAGCTATTGTTAAAGAAAAAAGAAATCATGTATCTTATCGGAAAATCAAGAGAAAAAGGCTTGACTTTGGTCCCTTTAAGGGTATATAGTAAGAAAGGAAAAATAAAGATAGAATTCGGAATCGCTAAAGGAAAAAAGAAAGTGGACAAAAGAGAGGCAATCAAAAAGAAAGAATTCAGACGAAAGAAAGACAGGCTGTTGAAAGAATCATAAAGGGGGTGCCAGGCATCGACAGAAGTTCCTATTAAAATATGCAAGTCCAGCAATCTAAAATCTGGTAAAACTTTTAGAAACAAAATAAGTGCTAACTTATTTACAAAAGCTAAAAATACTGTTGTCAATGCTTTTGGCAGCGGCACGCTAGCTCCTGCTTGCGCCTAGCGCAGGCCATCTGCTTTATTGATTCTCAATAAATAAAACCAGGTGTCAAAACATTGAGATAGATAATTTCTGTTTCTCCGAAAATTATTGAAAACTTTTAGAGGATAGGAATATTAAAATTTTGTCTGCTTCTTATTAATATTCCGAATTTCAAAACAGACTAAGCTTGTAGAAGTGTTTTAATGAAATTTTTGCACGCGAGTTCAATTCTCGCCATCTCCACATTTTTTAGCTATCTTCTGTAAAATCAAGGCTTTCAAAAAAATCTTCAGCATAAAATAGCTGAGAAACAATATTTATTGTTCTTTTTTTAAAAAAACTTGCAATTTTCTTGTTTTTTTGATAACTTCTATCTATAAGCATTAATATATTAAAACAAACATTTTCAAAAGGACATTTATCAATAATCAAATAAGGGCAAAGGAAGTCAGGTTGATTGACGAAGAAGGAGAGCAAAAAGGCGTTATTGCATTGGGAGAAGCCCTGCAAATGGCTCAAGAACGCGGTTTGGATTTAATCCAAGTGACAGATAAAGTAGACCCTCCAGTTTGTAAAATAACAGACCATGGAAAATACCTTTATTCCCAGAAGAAGAAAGAGAGAAAGGCAAATAGCAAACAAAAAGTGAGCGAATTAAAAGTAGTAAGACTGACATTTAATATTTCTCAGCACGATATGGAAACCAGAGTGAGACAAGCGGAAAAATTTCTTACTAAAGGAGACAAAGTAAGGATAGAAATGAAGCTTAGAGGACGGGAAAGAGCATTAAAACAATTCGCCGAAGAAAAAATAAATAAATACTTAGAAGTTCTACGAGGTCTTGTTCCGATAAAAATTGAACAAGGATTAAAAAAACAGCCAAGAGGACTGACTATGATAGTCGCCAAAGAATAAATTATGAAAACCCGCAAATCAATAACAAAACGATTCAAAATTACCAGAACCGGAAAAGTTCTGCGCCGACTTTGCGGCCAGGACCACTGTTTAGCTAAAAAAACAGGCAACAGAAGAAGATTAGCGAGAAAATTAGTTTTGGTATCTAAAGCAGAAGCAAAAAAAATTAAGAAACTATTACCAGGCTTATGACACGAGTAAAACGAGGAACAATTGCAAATAAAAGAAGAAAAAATGTTTTAAAACACACTAAGGGTTTTTGCTGGGGACGAAAATCAAAGTTTAAGGCAGCCAAAGAAGCTTTACTCCATGCATGGACTTATGCTTATCGGGATCGAAAAGTAAAGAAAAGAACATTCCGCCAGCTTTGGCAGATTAGAATTAATGCTGCTTGCCGAGAACAAGGAATCACTTACAGCAGATTTATTGAAGCCTTGAAGAAAAATAAAATTGATATAGATAGAAAAGTATTATCCGAACTGGCAAAAGACCATCCGGAAATATTCACGAAAATAGTGGAAAAAGCAAAAGCCTAATAAAAAAAAGAAAACTCCGTCCCGCTTAGCGGGACGGAGTTTTTAATTCTTAGTTATTCCTTGTTTAAAGAGACCTCCTCATCAGCTTTTTTAAGAATTGTTTTGGCATTGTCAAAAGTTAGTTGTTCTTGAGCTTCCTCGTAAGGAAGCCATTGATAACCAGTATGCTCAAAAGAAATCTTTATTTCTTTTGTTTTTGTTTCTGCTAAATAAAAAACAACTGTTTTAAAAACTATTTCTCCTTTTAATTTGAAAAAATACTTTATTTGTTCTTTAAAGCCAGAAATGAATTCTAATTCTTTAAGTCCGGTTTCCTCCTCAGCTTCCCTGCTAGCTGTTTCTATCGCCTCTTCCCCTTTTTCCATGTGGCCCTTGGAAAAATCCCAGTAATCTTTACTTGCTCGGGAGCTGGAGGGATAATGCAAAAGAAGATAATAAATATTATCTTCTTCCTTTCTAAAAATTATAACTCCAGCGGATTTTTCTGTAGGCATAAATTATTTCTTAAAAGGATTTTTTAATTTTTCTTCCATTTTTTTTAGTTCTTCTTTTAATTCTATCATTTTTAATTCCCTGCCGACTGTAAGTTTATACCACTTATTTAATTCTCTTATCCTCTCTTGAAGCTCTTCTGTTTTTATTTCCAGCTGAGTTGTTTTGGCGTTTAGCCGCCTCAACATTTGATTAAAAGATGTTGCCAGTTTTTCTATCTCGTCTCCGGTTTTAACGACAATTTCAGTGTCTGTGCCTTGTTTAACTCCTATCTCTGACACTTTTTCAGTTAATTTTTTTAAAGGAGTGGTAATTTTCCCGGATAAAGAAAAGGCAGCCAATATAACAGAAATAATAATTAATAATAATAGAAGTAAAAATTGATTCCTGATACTTAAAGGAGCGGCTAAAACTTCAGGCAAAGACTGGTTAGACACCACTATCCAATCTATCGTTCCTAAAGAAGAATAAACAATGATCCTGTCTGGATTTTCCGGAGGATGAAAAATAACTCCATGGGAATATTTTTGTTTTAAAAGCTCTGCTGACATTTTCTCTTCAATATTTTGAAACTGCAGGATTAACTCCTTTTCCGGATGAGTGACAATAATCCCTTTTCTATTGATAGTAAAAAAGCTGTTTGTTCCTTCCATTTTTATTTGATTGGTCAACTGAAGAATTCCCTCTAATTTTATATCCGCTTTAACAATAAAAGATACTTCTCCTTGCTCGTCAAACACAGGCACAGCGATTATTATCACAGGTTCTCCGGTAGATTCAGATATTGAAATATCCGAAGAAAAAAAAGTTTTTTTCTTTTGAATAACTTCTTGAAAAAAAAGCTGATCGAAATAATCATACCCTAAATAATCTTCTTCTAACGGATAAATTGTTTTGACTGATCCTTTATCACTTAAAACAGTAAATGCTTCAAAGGGACTAGCTTCAAAAATAGTATCCAGCCCATCGTAATAAATAGTATAATTTGCATAATAAGAATCGAGTAATAAATCTATTCTTTCTTTGTCGAAATCAACCATTTCCGGAAGCGATGCTAGGGATTCCATAGATTTCAAAATAGTCTCAAAATAAGTATCTATTTGCCAGCCTATTTGTCTGGTCGAGGAAATACTCTCTTCTAAGGCCGCTTCTCTAACAATATCAAAAATTTTGTTTACTATAAAAACACCGAAAGCGGTTATCGGAACTACACTGACTAATAAAAAACTTGCTATAATTTTCTTAAATAAGCTCATTCTTCTTTTTCTTTTTCAAAAATCTCTTTAAAGTCCATATCTAAACCATTGTCAAAAACTCCCTTAATGTCGTTCTTTAAACATAAAAGGAGGAAAACGCTGACCAAGCCCAATGAAGAAACTGACGCAAAAACAACTTGAAAACCAAATTGCGTGGCTGCCCATCCGCCTAAGGCTCCTGATATTCCCATACCAACACCGACTGAAGTAGCGTCAAGCCCCCATTCTGTCGCTTCTTTCCCTTTATCTATATGGCGGGTAAAAATTGCAGACCAACCAGACAGCGATATTGCCATTGCTAGAGCGTGAACTGCCTGAATAACATAAATGTGCCAAGGAACTTTGGCAAAAATGAAAGCAAGCGGAGTAAGGGCGGCAATAAAAAGCCCGGCAGTCAAAAATAAATAATCATCCCTTTCCGCCGGATGGCGGTCCAGAAATATCCCGATCGGAATTCTAAAAGCAGATCTTAAAATCCAATAAACAGCAGCTGCCATTCCTGCTACAAAAATCGTTCCTCCGTCAATTTTTTCTATAATAAAAATAGAGAAAATCGGCGTGATTAATCCCCAACCTGCCCAGAATAACAAGTCGCTTAAAACCAGATATTTAATAATACGATTAGGTTTAAATTTCATTTGCGATTATTTTTAAATAAAGTATTTTTTAACAATTCCAATCCCGCATGGAATAAAACAATAATACCGACCAAGGCAATAGCAAGCTCTGCTCCCCTTATAATCATAGTAAAAGCAGCTGCTGTTCCTGTTTTTAGTCCAAAACTATTAAAAGCAAAAATTTGAACCAATTCATGGCTCCCTAAAGATGCGGGGATAGGGATCATTACAGCTAAATAAGAAAACCCGAGAATAGACAATGCTGGCAAAAACTTTATGCCCTCAACTAAAAACAATATCAACAGCCAAGTCCTAAAAAGCATAACTCCTCCCCTAAGAAAAGAAAGAAAAAGCCCTCTCCACATAGGAATTTCTCTTGGTTTGAAATAATTGAAAATCTCCCTTTCCATCTCCAAAGCCTGGCCATTCTTTATTTTTAAAAGATTTTTTACTACGCTTTCCTTTTTAAAAGTTTTAAAATAGAAAAAAGATATCGTTATGATAAAAAATAAAAATGTTGCGCCTAAAATTATTGCTAAGTTTCTTGGTGGCAGGCCTATTTTGAAAAGAAAAAAACCAAGGCCGAAAAAAATAACTATTAAATTCACTGTCCATTCTAAAATTCTGTCTATGACCACTGAAGCCATTCCTTTGGACCAAGGAATGTCATTCTTTTTTTTGAGAAAATAGCTTCGAAAAATCTCCCCTCCGAAAACTACCATAGGGAAAAGATACATCATGGAAAAACCAAGAAGGTAGGGCTTAAAGAGCTTTCTAAAAGGAATATTTGCTCCCTGACTTTTTAAAATATCCTTCCACTTCCAAGTGCCAATTACGGCCATTAAAAGCGTCAGTCCCAAAATCAGAACACCTTGCCAGCCAGTGAAATCCAAGAAGCCCTCTTTAATTTGATCCCAGCCGACAACTTTGGTAGTTTCAATAAAAAGGCCGGATCCAATTAAAAGCAAAACTAGGAAAAGAATAATTTTCTTCATTGTTTTAAATTATACCCTATTTAAAATTTATTCACAAAGTTTAATTAATTCTTTTGCATTACTAACGGCACGCCCTTGAGCGTCATTGTTAAAATAAACATAAACATCCTTGTTTGTTTTAAGCCATTTCTTTATTTTTCCGGCCAGTTTTTTTAATTCTTCTTTTGTGTACTTTGAGGTAAATAAAACTTGCGAACCATGTTCCCTAAGATAAACAAAATCTGCTGTAACAGCTTCTATCTTCGGATAGGAGGGAGAATCAGCAATAACCCATGCAGAATTATATTTTTCCAACAAGCAATAAATTTCTTTATCTGCCCAAGATTCGTGCCTAAATTCAAAAGCGCCTTTGGCAAACTTTAAAAAATCTTCCAATCTTGTTTTGTTTTCTGCCGTAGCCTTAAAGGAAGCTGGAAACTGGAATAAAATCGGTCCTAGTTTTTCTTTGAGATTCAGGGCATTTTTAACGAATTGCTGCCAAGCATCTTTTACATTCTTAAGCCTTTTAACATGGGTAATATAACGGGAAGCCTTAAGAGAAAATAAAAAACCCTTAGGGGTTTGTTGATGCCAATTGCTATAAGTTTGAGGTGAAGGCAAACGATAAAAAGAATAATTTACTTCTGCAGTCTTAAATTGCTGGGAAAAATATTTCAGTCTGTCTTTATCGGGCAAGCCAGTTGGGTAAAAAATATCATTCCAGTGTTTATAGGCCCAGCCCGATGTTCCAATATAGAGCATTAAACTCTTTGAATTTTTATAAATCTTCTTTTGCCGACTTGAACAATCATTCCTTCATGCAGCTCAATATCCTGCTTTGAATCTCCGCAAATCTTATCGTTGATCTTCACTCCTTTTTGGACAACCAATCTTCTCCCTTCTGATTTTGAAGAAGCTAATCCGGCTAGTTTCAACAAATCAAGAATATTAAGTTTGTCCTGAGAAATTTTTAAAGTCGGCATTTGTCCAGGAACCTTCTTTTCTTGAAAAACTCTGGCAAATTCTTTAGCCGCTTTTCCTGCCGCGCTTTCTCCATAATATAATCTGACAATTTCTTTAGCTAGTCTAACTTTGATGTCTCTGGGATTTTCTGTTCCTATTTTCTCTAAAGGCAACAGGGTGGCCATCTCAAAATATTGCGGCATTTGTTCGTCCTTCATCGACATTACTTTCCCATACATATCTTCCGGTTTATCAATAATATTAATAACATTGCCCCAACTAGTTGACATTTTCCTGCCGTCCAGCCCGTCAAGCATCTTCAAGGTCATAATATCTTGAGGTTTCTGCTTAAGCATTTTTTGCATTTCCCGTCCAATCTCTAAATTGAATAGCTGGTCAGAACCTCCCAGCTCGACATCAGCTTTTATCGCCACTGAATCATAACCCTGGAATAAAGGATAAAATAATTCATGAAGGCCGATAGGCTTATTCTGGTCCCAGCGTTCTTTAAAATTTCTGCGCTGAATCATTTGTTGGGCGGTAAAACTCATAGCTAATTTAATCAAATCTTCAATTCTTAATTTAGCCAGCCATTCACTATTATAGTGCAGCTCCACTTTATCCATATCCAAAATCTTGCCGATTTGTTTGGCATAATCTTTCATGTTTCTTTTAATTTCCTGACCGGTTAAAACAGGACGCAAAGATTGTTTATCAGAAGCATCGCCGATACGAGCTGTAAAATCGCCGATAATCAAAACAATTTGGTGTCCCATCTCTTGGAACGCTCTCAACTTCCAAAGCTGAGAAGCCCGGCCTATATGAATTCTAGGCCCGGTAGGATCAATCCCGTGCTTAATCCTTAACTTTTTGCCCGACCTTAATTTTTCCGCAAGGCTGTCCTTAAGAGAAATTCCTTCCACTCCCCTTTCCAATAATTCTTTTATTTTTTCTAAATCAGTATTAATTTTCATAGTAGTTTTATCCTAATACTTTTTAAAATTAAAATAAAGCCTTTTGCTTAATGTGCTTTTCTCTTTCCGCCTCAGAAAAGATTTTTATTTTTCCAAAAACTCCATCATAGCCAGGCTCAATACGTACTTTACCCTCTCTGACCCTTATGATTGCTTCTGCAATTTCCGGTAAAGTAAAGTTTTTTAGTTCTCCTAAAGGAATTTCCAATAAAATCTTGAATTCTGAGCCAAGATTTTTGATTAAATTTTGATACTCCTTATTTACTCCTTTAGTGTTTACTCCTAAACCTAAAGATTCGGCAATTATTTCCGACAAAGGAACCAAGCTTTTAAAAGGTATCGCCCCTTTGGGCTTAAATCCTTTTTTTCTATCTGCCAAGTCTTCAATCCTATTTAAAACTCCAATAACCAAAGATCTTCCGCAAACAGGACAAATATTGTTGTATTTTTTTGATTCTTGCGGCGTTAAGCAAATATCGCAATCTCTGTGCCCGTCATAATGATATTTTCCTTCTTCAGGATAAAATTCAATCGTGGAAACTAATTTAGTTTTTCCCGGCTCTCTTTTTATGGCACTGACAATTGACTTATAATTCATTTCGCCTTCAAAAATATTAGCTTCCCTTCCTATTTTCGGCAATGAATGAGCGTCTGAATTGCTGATTAAAGTCATTTTGTCTAAGTTTGAATTCCTCCAGCTCATTGGAGGGTCCGAGGATAAACCGGTCTCGCCGGCAAAAATATATTTTGTGTAGTTTTCAAAACATTCTTCAATTGAATCAAATCCAGAGCGTGAACCAAAAAGAGAAAACCAGGGAGTATAAATATGGGCCGGAACAATCAAGCAATCTTCTGAAACATCAAGCGCAATCTTAGCCAGTTCCTTGGCATCAAGCCCCAGTATCGGCCGGCCGTCTGCTTTTAAATTCCCAATCTTGGCTAACTGACCATTGATCTTTTTAACAACCTCAAAACTTGGAGCAAAAATCACAATATGAATTTTCCTGACTTTGCCTCCCTTAGAATAAATACAACTGATTTCAGTGGTAAGAATAAATCTGGTCTCGCTTCCATTCAACCTATATAGTCCCTGTTCGGCTGGTTCTAGTTTTTCCCTTAATTCCGCAAACCATTCAGGATGGGTAAAATCAGCGGCAGTCAAAACTTCTATCCCTTTGATTTTTGCCCATTCGTCCATATGTTCCAAATCCATATTTTTGGAAGTCGCTCGGGAGTATTTGCTATGAAGATGGAAATCGCCAATAAATCGCATATATTTTATTTTATCATTTTTTATTTAAAAAGCCTAAAAAAAGAGGGCTAATTGCCCTCAAGAATACATTTTTTGATTTCTTCCAGGTTGTTACCTTCTATATAATGATTTGGCTCCGGAAGCGTTCTGACTTCTCCAAAAGTCTCTATTTCTTCAACAATCTTCTTTGTATATTCTGTTCTCCCATCTTGCCGTATACGAAGCTTATTCTCTGGAGGAAGAAAGAAAATCATCTTAGTTCCGTTTTTCTTATGTTCCATAAGCCCATACCAAATTTTGTGCCAGAAGTTTTTGCTTTCCAATTCCGCAAACCCCGGAAAATGTACAGGATCTGCTAAAAACTGTGTCTCATTCTCTCTGTATACAACTGTCCCATGCCCAAATACCGGGGCATAGAAAATTATTGTGTCAAAATTTAGTTCTTCTGACAATTGTGACACCACAGGTAGCCCATAGCTATATACAAAAGCGTTGCTTCTTGCTCTTAGCTTTTTCGCCTTTATAATTACTCTCGCCTCTTCAACGGCTTTGTCTAAATTCCATCCGATAAGAGATTTTTCAGCTATTACTTTCGCTAAATAATCAATAATATCAAAATTGATATTATTCTTATGTAGAAAAGGAAACAATCCTCCTAATCTTTTCTCTGGAGTTTCCATAGAAAACCCAGGAACCAAAACTAAATTTCTTTCTTGCATTCATACCACCATCCATATATATTTTAAAGTTGCAATGTTTGTATCTAAACAATAGCACAAACAAACTATTTGTCAATTTTTATTTCACCCAAAGAAAATAGAAAACCTCTAAACCAATTCCTAAAATAAAAACCAAGCCGGCTAAATATATCAAAGGATTCATCGTTTGAGAGCGCTTCTGTCGCAAAAACTTCCGATAAAGAAAGATAATTATCATTCCATCTATCCCAATAGTCAAGGCGCCAACAAAACCAATAATATCAATAAACTCTTTGAAACCGATTAAAAACAAACCTAAAGGAACAAAACAAGTAATAACTCCGAAAAGAAAACCAAAGACAAGAGTTCCATTTCCAACCACATCAATAAACCCTCCCATTCCCGTTTTAGAAGTATTGGGTCCGGAGACTCCCAAAACAATAATAATAAAAAGCAAATAAATAAAAACAGAAAGCAAGGTTCCCGTGGCGATAACTTTTTTAAGTTCTCTCTGCTTCCCTTTCAACATCTCTTTGATTTCTGGAATAATAGACATTCCCCATAAGGAAAAAAGTATTACTCCGTAAGGAAGGGCAGCAAATTCCCAGTTTGTGTCGCTAAAATAATCTGTGTTGATAAAAGGGACCGCTCTAAAGGAAAATAAAGCCAAAATAGCGAAAAGAACCAGTGAAAGAACAAATTCTATTTGAGATATGCTTTTAATCCCCCTAAAAACAAAATAGGCTCCCAAACTAAAAAAAATTAAGGTATAAAGCAAGGAATCTCCGCCAAAAAAAGGAGAGAAAAAAAACTGGAGGAATTCTCCGCCCACAATCAGATAAGCCAATAAGGATCCACATATTCCTATGCTACCTGTTAACAAAGTTACTCTTTTCCAAAAAGAACCAAAATATCTCCCCACATAACCAGGAAAACGATGTTCTCCTTTGGTTGCCAAACAAATTTCAGCGAAAAGAAAATGGATCAAAACAGCAATCCCGGCCATTAACAGAAAATAGAACAAGACAATAGAAAAACCTGTCTTATAAGCAACATAAGGCAGGCCGAAAATTCCCACTCCAATCACGGTACCGATAAAAACAGACAGCGCTTTTAAAAAATCGGACATATTACGCGCTAATTTTTAATCAGCTTAATGCCAATGCCTGATACATGAGTTCCGCCAAAAATCAAAATCGTGGCAAAAATTGACCAAGAAATCAAATTCATAAGCCGAGGAATAAAATCGCTTGGAAACATTTCCCCTATTTGCTCTTTCATTGTTTCCTCCATCTGGCTCTGGATATCCTCCATGCTGGTTGCGACACTCACTTCCCCACCAGATTCCTCCACCACAGTTTCCGGAATTGTAAAAATCTCCGGCACTTCAGTTTTAGCGGTAAAAATATTATAACTGGAATAAAGGGCATAAAATATTATTATTACACCGATAAATAATAAAAGAAAGCCAATAATTTTTGTTGTTGATTTCATTTTTGAGGTTTTTTAATAATAATTTTGTAAAGATTCTCCAAAAAATCACCGCCGGCATAACCGACAATAAAAGATAATGCCGGAGTAACTTCGCTTATTCCAAAATCAATTCCAGCTCCTTTCACGGCTACGGCACACAAAAGTCCGATTATGCCGGAAAGAAATACCATTGTAGAAAAATAAGGAAGGTTAAAGCCGACATTCTTATAGGAATATTGGTGTTTGATAAAACCCACCAAACCCCTGACCGCTCCTCCACCGAATCCGGCAATTAAAAAATAATACATAAATTATATTTTATAAACCTTATATCCTTCCCTAACTTTCTTTTTTACTTTTAAACCAATAGCAGCTTTGGCCTTTGCTTTGGCAATTTTTTCATGCTCTGATTCCATTGACTTTACCGGCTGTTTAAAATCAGTGTCTTCACCTCCGATAATGCGAATTTCATCCCCTGCCTTTAATGGCTTAGAAAGCTTAATCACCGCTACTTTCACTTTGCTAAAATAATGGATAACTTTTCCAATAAGCTGTTTTTTATTAGGAAGGATTTCTTTTATTTTTGCCATATTGTCTAATCCTTGTTTTTTGCTTTTATTAAATTAACCAAACGCTTAACTAATCTTTGCGGATTTGTATCATAAATAATCCTTTTTTTTCCTTTCAAGGGACCCGCTGTCACCATTCTTATCTTATCCGCTATTCCTCCTGAACCTTCTAATATCCCGATTGGCTTTTTGTCTTCAAAAGCAACGCTAAATTCATTTAAAGTGCCCATTCTTCCGCAAATAATAATTAC